>NZ_JBEXLP010000001.1:0-131390 GCF_040610035.1 Streptomyces sp. NPDC004542 | reverse complement strand
GTCCAGGGTGCCAAGTCGGTCAACCCGAAGATCAAGGTCGAGTCGCAGTACCTGACCCAGACGGCCCAGGAGGGCGGCTTCTCCAGCCCGGACAAGGGTGAGAACGCGGCCAACGGCCAGATCGACGCGGGCGCCGACGTGGTCTACGCGGCGGCCGGCCTCTCCGGCCAGGGCGTGATCAAGTCCGCCGCCGCGCACAAGGTGTGGGCCATCGGCGTCGACTCCGACCAGTACCGGCAGGCCGCCCTCGCCAAGTACAAGGACTCCATCCTCACCTCGGCGCTGAAGAACGTCGAGGGCGCGGTCTACGACCTCGCCAAGTCCGTCCTCAAGGACAAGAAGCCGCTCTCGGGCGACATCCGCGGCTCGCTGGACAACGGCGGCGTCGGCCTGTCCGACTCCAACCCGGCCTTCAAGGGCAACGCCGACCTGCAGGCCGCGGTGAAGAAGGCCGAAGAGGGCATCAAGAACGGCACCATCAAGGTGAAGACCTCCTGACGATCCGGGTCGCGGGCCTTGGCCAACAGGGCGCTGTAATGGCAGCGTTACGGCCACGGAACGGGGTGCGGAGAGGATGACCTGCCGCACCCCGTTCGCGCGGCACAATGCTCGGAACCGGATCGGCTTCTTGTTCGAGAGATGCTTCTTGATCAAGTTCGATCGGATCCGGGCACTATTTAAAGCAGGGGCGCTACGCGCGTAGAGCGGCCCCTTTCCCGAGGAGAGTGCGCCATCGACGCGTCCAGCAGCCCTCCGCTCACCGCTCAGTCGACAGTCGCGGTCGAGCTCGCGGGCATCACCAAGCGATTCCCGGGTGTCGTCGCCAACCACGACATCCACCTGACGGTCCGCAAGGGCACCGTCCACGCGCTCGTCGGCGAGAACGGCGCCGGCAAGTCGACGCTGATGAAGATCCTCTACGGCATGCAGAAGCCGGACGAGGGCACCATCGCCGTCGACGGCGAGCAGGTGAGCTTCTCCAGCCCGGCGGACGCCATCGCCCGCGGCATCGGCATGGTCCACCAGCACTTCATGCTGGCCGACAACCTGACCGTGCTGGAGAACGTGGTGCTCGGCAGCGAGAAGCTGCACGGCATCGGCGCCGGCGCCCGCCGGAAGATCAAGGAGATCTCCGACCGGTACGGCCTGGGCATCCGCCCGGACGCCCTGGTCGAGGACCTCGGCGTGGCCGACCGCCAGCGCGTGGAGATCCTCAAGGTCCTCTTCCGCGGCGCCCGCACCCTGATCCTCGACGAGCCGACCGCCGTGCTGGTCCCGCAGGAGGTCGACGCGCTCTTCGACAACCTGCGCGAGCTGAAGTCCGAGGGCCTGTCCGTCATCTTCATCTCCCACAAGCTGGGCGAGGTGCTGTCCGTCGCCGACGACATCACCGTCGTCCGGCGCGGTACGACGGTCGGGACCGCGATCCCGTCCGAGACCACCCCGCGCCAGCTGGCCGAGCTGATGGTCGGCAGCGAGCTGCCCACCCCTCAGACCGCCGAGTCCACGGTCACCGACCGCGCGGTGCTGGAGGTCAGGAACCTCACCGTGCACGCCCGCGGCCACGTCTCCCTCGGCGCCGAGGACGAGCCCGCCGCCGGGGGCCTCACCGAGTTCGCGCCCGCCGGCGAGGTCAAGAAGGTCCTCGACGACGTCACCTTCACCATCCACGCCGGCGAGGTCATGGGCATCGCCGGCGTCGAGGGCAACGGCCAGACCGAGCTGATCGACGCCCTGATCGGCACCAAGCACGCCGACTCCGGGCAGATCCTCTTCCAGGGCGAGGACATCACCCCCTGGCCCACCCGCAAGCGCCGTGAGTCCGGCGTCGGCTACATCCCCGAGGACCGGCACCGCCAGGGCCTGCTGCTGGAGGCCCCGCTCTGGGAGAACCGCATCCTCGGCCACGTCACCGAGCGGCCCAACGCCAAGGGCTTCTGGCTGAACCCCAAGGGCGCCCAGGCCGACACCCGCCGGATCGTCCAGGAGTACGACGTCCGCACCCCCGGCATCGACGTCACCGCGGCCTCCCTGTCCGGCGGCAACCAGCAGAAGCTGATCGTCGGCCGCGAGATGAGCCACGCCCCGAAGTTCCTGATCGCCGCCCACCCCACCCGGGGCGTGGACGTAGGCGCCCAGGCGCAGATCTGGGACCGCATCCGCGAGGCCCGCCGCGAGGGCCTGGCGGTGCTGCTGATCTCCGCCGACCTGGACGAGCTGATCGGCCTGTCGGACACCCTGCGCGTCATCTACGACGGCAGGCTGGTCGCCGACGCCGACCCGGCCACCATCACGCCGGAGGAGTTGGGCTCGGCCATGACGGGTGCCGCGTCCGGACACCTGGAGCACGAAGAGACCGCCCCCGAGGGCGCCGACAACGCCGGTCCGGAGGACGAGGCCCGATGAAGAAGTTCGACAAGGAGCGGGTGCTCGTCGCGGTGGCCGGACCGGTCATCGCGCTCGTCCTGGCGATCGTGCTGACCTCCGTGGTCCTGCTCGCCTCGGGCAAGAACCCGATCGAGCCCTACGTCCTGATGCTCCAGCAGCTGCCGTACTCGGACATCCAGGTGCTGATCATCAACCAGGCGTCGCTGTACTACATCGCCGCCATCGCGGTCGCCCTCGGCTTCCGCATGAACCTGTTCAACATCGGCGTCGACGGCCAGTACCGCCTCGCCGCGGTGATGACCGCCGTCGTCGGCGCGCACGTCGGACTGCCCGCCGTGCTCCAGGTCCCGCTGCTGCTCCTGGTCGCCATGGGCACCGGTGCCCTCTGGGCCGGCATCGCCGGTGTCCTGAAGGTCACCCGCGGCGTCAGCGAGGTCGTCGCGACGATCATGCTGAACTCGATCGCCACCGCCGTCATCGGCTACGTCACCCTCACCGACGTGTGGGGCGTGCAGCTCGGCGACAACGTGACGACCGGTGTCATGAAGAAGTCCGGCTGGTTCCCGGGCATCAACCTGGGCTCGGACGTCGGCGAGATCTACGGCCTGGTCTTCCTCGCCGTCCTCCTCGGCGCCGGCTACTGGGTCGTCCTGAACCGCACCCGCTTCGGCTTCGACCTGCGCGCCACCGGCGCCTCCGAGACCGCCGCCGCGGCCTCCGGCGTCGATGCCAAGCGCATGGTGCTGGTCTCCATGCTGATCTCCGGCGCCATCGCCGGCCTCGCCGGCCTGCCGCTGCTGCTCGGCGACACCCACACCTACAGCCTGAGCTTCCCCGCGGGCCTCGGCTTCACCGCCATCGGCATCGCCCTGCTCGGCCGCAACAACCCGGGCGGCATCGCGCTCGCCGCCCTGCTGTGGGCCTTCCTCGACAAGGCCTCGCCCGCCCTCGACTACGCGACCCCGGTGGCGTACGACAAGGAGATCGCCACGATCATGCAGGGCCTGATCGTCTTCGCGGTCGTCATCTCGTACGCGGCCGTCCAGCAGTGGGCCCTGCGCCGCCAGCAGCGCCGGGTCGGCGCCGAGCTGGCCGCCGCCGCCACGAACACCGACAAGGAGGTGGCTGCCTGATGTCCACCGCGACCATCGCCAAGCCGCAGGCGAAGCAGCCCGGCAAGGGCGGCCGCCGTATGTCGCTCCCGGTACTCCTGCTGGTCATCGCGGGCGTGCTGGTACTGACCTCGATCGTCCGCCTGATCACCGGCGCGGACGGCATCACCTCGGTCGGGCAGATGTCCACCGCGCTCCAGCTCGCGGTGCCGATCGGCCTAGCGGGCCTCGGCGGCCTGTGGGCCGAACGCGCGGGCGTCGTCAACATCGGCCTCGAGGGCATGATGATCCTCGGCACCTGGTTCGGCGCCTGGGCCGGCTACCAGTGGGGCCCCTGGACCGGTGTCGTCTTCGGCATCGTCGGCGGTGCGCTCGGCGCCGTCCTGCACGCCGTCGCGACGGTCACGTTCAACGTCAACCACATCGTCTCCGGTGTGGCGCTGAACATCCTGGCCCTCGGAGTGACCCGCTACCTGTCCAAGTTCACCTTCGCCGACGCCCCGCAGGGCTCCACCAAGCAGTCCCCGCCGATCGACTCCCTCGGCGAATTCAGCGTCCCCGGCCTGTCGGACTGGCTGAACACGCTCAACGGCAAGCACTGGTTCCTCGTCTCGGACCTCGCGGGCCTGCTCGGCGGCCTGGTCACCGACCTGTCGCCGCTGACCGTCGTCGCGGTCGCCCTGGTCCCGGCGACCTGGTGGGTGCTGTGGCGGACCTCGTTCGGCCTGCGCCTGCGCTCCTGCGGTGAGAACCCGGTGGCGGCCGAGTCCCTCGGCGTCAACGTGTACACGTACAAGTACCTCGCGGTGATCATCTCCGGCGGCTTCGCGGGCCTGGGCGGCGCGTTCCTGTCCATCGTCGCCTCGAACGTGTACCTCGACGGCCAGACGGCCGGCCGCGGCTACATCGGTCTCGCCGCGATGATCTTCGGCAACTGGATGCCGGGCGGCCTCGCCCTCGGCGCCGGACTCTTCGGCTACACCGACAGCCTCAACCTGCGCGGCGGCACGGTGAACGTGCACGCGCTGATCCTGCTGCTGGCGATCCTGCTGGTGTTCGGCGCCGCCTACCTGGCGTGGCGGAAGAAGTACGTCCCCGCCGTCGTCACGGTCGTCATCGCCGCCCTGATGTTCGTCTGGTACGCCTCCACCCACGAGGTCCCGCGCCAGCTGGTGACGGCCACCCCGTACATCGTCACGCTGCTCGTGCTGTCGCTGTCCGCGCAGAAGCTGCGCATGCCGAAGGCGGACGGCCTGCCGTACCGGAAGGGACAGGGCAAGTGACCACGCCCGGGACCGGTTCGGCCGGCTTCGACTGGGAGGCACTGCGGGCCGAGGCGCGCGAGGCCATGTCCCACGCCTACGCCCCCTACTCCGGCTACCCGGTCGGCGTCGCCGCCCTGGTCGACGACGGACGCACGGTCAGCGGCTGCAACGTCGAGAACGCCTCCTACGGGATCAGCCTGTGCGCCGAATGCGGCCTGGTGTCGCAGCTGCAGCGCACCGGGGGCGGCCGCCTCACGCACTTCACCTGCGTGGACGGCACGGGCGGACTGCTCGTCCCGTGCGGCCGCTGCCGCCAGCTGCTCTACGAGTTCGGCGGCCCCGACCTGCTCCTGGACACCCCCGCGGGCGTCCTGCCGCTCTCCGAGATGCTGCCCCAGGCCTTCGGCCCGGACCATCTCACCAAGTAAGTCCCGTACGGCCCCCCTGACCACCGCAGGGGGGCCGTGCACTTCGCACTTCCGGAAGGAACGTCATGGCCATGGACGCCATCTCCGTCATCCGCACCAAGCGGGACCGCGGTGAACTCAGCGACGAGCAGATCGACTGGGTCATCGACGCGTACACCCGCGGCGAGGTCGCCGACGAGCAGATGTCCGCACTCGCGATGGCCATCCTGCTCAACGGCATGAACCGGCGCGAGATCGCCCGCTGGACCGCCGCGATGATCGCCTCCGGCGAGCGCATGGACTTCTCCTCGCTGTCCCGCCCGACCGCCGACAAGCACTCCACGGGCGGCGTCGGCGACAAGATCACCCTGCCCCTGGCCCCGCTGGTCGCCGCCTGCGGCGCGGCGGTCCCGCAGCTGTCCGGCCGCGGCCTCGGCCACACCGGCGGCACCCTCGACAAGCTGGAGTCGGTCCCCGGCTGGCGCGCACTGCTCTCCAACGAGGAGATGCTGCACGTCCTGGACACCACCGGCGCGGTGATCTGCGCGGCGGGCGACGGCCTCGCCCCGGCGGACAAGAAGCTGTACGCGCTGCGCGACGTCACCGGCACGGTGGAGGCGATTCCGCTGATCGCCTCGTCGATCATGTCGAAGAAGATCGCCGAGGGCACGGGCTCGCTGGTCCTGGACGTGAAGGTGGGCAGCGGCGCCTTCATGAAGACCCTGGAGGACGCCCGTGAGCTGGCGTCCACGATGGTCGGCCTCGGCACGGACCACGGCGTCAGGACGGTCGCGCTCCTGACCGACATGTCCACCCCGCTCGGCCTCACCGCGGGCAACGCCCTCGAGGTCCGCGAGTCGGTCGAGGTCCTCGCGGGCGGCGGCCCCGCGGACGTCGTCGAGCTGACCCTCGCCCTGGCCCGCGAGATGCTCGACGCGGCCGGCGTGAAGGACGCGGACCCGGCGAAGGCCCTGGCCGACGGCTCGGCGATGGACGTCTGGCGCCGCATGCTCGCGGCCCAGGGCGGCGACCCGGACGCCGCGCTGCCCACCTCCCGTGAGCAGCACGTGATCAAGGCCCCGTCCTCCGGTGTCCTGACCCGCCTCGACGCCTACGGCATCGGCGTCGCCGCCTGGCGCCTCGGCGCGGGCCGCGCCCGCAAGGAGGACCCGGTGCAGGCGGCGGCCGGCATCGAGATGCACGCCAAGCCGGGCGACACGGTGACCGAGGGACGGCCGCTGCTGACCCTGCACACCGACACCCCCGAGCGCTTCGAGTACGCGCTCCAGGCACTGGAGGGCTCGTACGACATCGCGGCCCCGGGGACCGGCTTCACTGCGTCGCCCGTCGTGCTGGAACGCATCGCCTGACCAGGCGCCCGCGGCCGGGGGCCGCCGGCGTCACGACCCGTTCGGGTGAAGGGGACCGGTGGACCCGCACCGGTCCCCTTCGGCATGCTGGGATCGGTGACGCACCGATAGGAGACCGCCCTGAGCGCGCTCACGATCGACACCGGCGACTTCCCCGTCGACTGACCCTCACCCCAGCACCGCCGCCACCCCCACCAGCACCGGCACCGACACCACCGTCGACAGCAGGACCGACTCCCGGGCCAGCGCCTCGGCCACCCGGTAGCGGCTCGCGTAGGTGAACAGGTTCTGCGCGGCCGGCAGGGCCGACGTCACCACCACGTCCAGCAACGGCGCGCCGTGCAGGCCGAAGACCCCCCACGCCAGCGCCCACGCCACCGCCGGCTGGCCCACCGACTTGAGCGCCACCGACAGCAGGACCGGGTTGCGGTCCCGTCCCCGGCCGGGCAGCGCGCTGCCGTGCAGGGACATGCCGAAGGCCAGCAGGGCCGCCGGGACGGACATGTTGCCGATCAGGGTGAGGGGAGCCATGACCGGGCCGGGGACCTGCCGGCCCGCCGCCGACACCAGGACTCCGGTGAGGGAGCCCACCGCTATGGGGTTGCGCAACGGGGTCAGCAGCCGGCGCCACACCGTGCCCTTCTCGCCCGTGCCGGAGAGGTCCAGCACCGTGAGGGCGACCGGGGTGACCAGAACGACCTGGAACAGCAGCACCGGCGCCACCAGGGACGCGTCGCCCAGGACGTACGCGGCGATCGGGATGCCGAGGTTGCCCGAGTTGACGTAGCCCGAGCACAGGGCCCCGATCGTGGTGCGGCCCACCCCCCAGCGGCACAGCGAGCCGACCGCGACGAAGACGCCCGAGGCGGCGGCCGTGCTCAGAGCCGTCACGAGCAGGCGGCTGGAGAACAGCACCGCGAGGTCGGCCCTGGCCAGGGTGGTGAACAGGAGCGCCGGACCCGCCACGGTGAACGCCAGCCCGGTCAGCACCTCGCGGCCCTGATCGCCGAGCGAGCCGCGTCGCCCGAGCACATAGCCCACCCCGATGACGACCGCGATCACCGCGAACCCGCTCAGCACCCCCTGCACAGGGCCAACCCTCCGTGCGAGCGGGGGAGCGGGTCAATGTGATCTCCGCCGGACCGGAGACGGAGCCGGGTCCGGGGCCGGGGCCGGCTCAGGGCGGAAGGCCCACGATGAGTCGGGGCCGGCCCGGCGGTCTACCGTACGTGGACGCCAACACACCCGCCGTACTCGTGCTGCCCGGCCCCGTCACCCAGGACGAGGTGAGCGGGCTCTGTGACGACGTGCGGGCGCTGCTGAACGCCTCCGGGGCCGGGGTCGTCGTATGCGACGTGGCCGGGCTCGGGCCCTGCGGGCTCGGTGCCGTCGACCTGCTCGCCCGTCTCGAGCTGGCCGCCCGCCGGGCCGGGGGCCGGATACGACTGCGCGACCCCACCCCGGCGCTACGCGCCCTGCTCGACCTGGTCGGCCTCCGCTTCCAGGTGGAGGGGCAGGCCGAAGAGCGGGAACCAGCGCCCGGTGTCGAGGAAGCAGTGGAACCCGGTGATCCGCCCCGCTGATATCTCCAGCACCTGCACGGCCCACGCGCTGAACCCGCCCGCCTCCGGGTCCGGCTTGTACTGGGCGAAGCCCGGCAGCCCGTTGACCTGGACCGGCAGCAGCCGGGAGCCCGCGCAGGCCGCGCCGAGGGTCGTCATGAAGCCGGTGATGTCGCCGTGGCCGGTCAGCCACAGGTCGAACGGCGGCATCGTCATGACGGCGTCCTCGTGCAGCAGCGCCGTCAGCGCCGTCATGTCGTACCCCTCGAACGCCTTCACATAGCGCTCCAGGAGCCGCTGCTGCTCGTCGTCCAGCGGGTCGGACACCGCCGCCCCGGCGGCCTTGTCGTCCCGCTCGGCGAGCGTCGCCCGGGCCCGCTGGAGCGCGCTGTTGACCGAGGCGACCGTGGTGCCGAGCAGCTCGGCGACCTCGCTCGCCTTCCAGGCCAGCACCTCGCGCAGGATGAGCACGGCCCGCTGCTTGGGCGGCAGCTGCTGCAGCGCGGCCATGAAGGCCAGCCGGACCGACTCCTTGGCGACGGCGGCCTCCGCCGGGTCCTCGACCGTGGGCAGTACACGGGCGTCCGGCATCGGCTCCAGCCAGGTGTGGTCGGGGCGGGGAGTGAGGGCCGCCTGGGCGAGGGGCGTCGATTCCGTCAGGTCCATCGGCCGGGCGCGCTTCTTGCTCGCGGACAGCATGTCCAGGCAGACGTTCGTCGCGATCCGGTACAGCCAGGAGCGCAGACTGGAGCGGCCCTCGAACTTGTCGTAGCTCCGCCAGGCACGCACCAGGGTGTCCTGCACCGCGTCCTCCGCCTCGAAGGACGAGCCGAGCATGCGGTAGCAGTACCCGGTCAGCTCGGTCCGGTGCTTCTCCAGTGCGACGTCGAGGTCCGTCGTCGCCGTGCCGCTGTTGCCCATGGTCCACCCCTGGCCGTCCCGTCGCGCACCTGCGCGCCCAGCACCCCGGAAGCTACCGCAGCCCACTGACAACGGCCCCTGGAGCACGTGGAACGCCAGGTCAGCGAGGGCGGGTCCGGTTCGGGAACGGTCGCCCCGCCCAGCCGCCACCACGACCTGCCCGGCGACGGCTGCGAAGACCGCCGTGCCGGGGCCTCAGGACCCCTCCGGACGCCCGGCCACGCGGGCGGACCGCGCCGGACACTCCTCCCGCGGCAGCGCGTCGGCGGCCCCGACCGTGCCGGTGGCGCGCCGGTACGGCAGAACCCCGCCCGGCCCGGCCGGCGCGCGGAGGTACGGGCGCCGGCCGGGCCGGGCGGACCGTGACCACCGGCCCCGAGACCCCGCGCGGCGGACGTGCGCGTGGGTCTCAGTGCGCGCCCACCGGCTCCCGCCGGGTCGCCACCCGGGCCGCGCGCGAGCCGAGCACCGTGATCGTCACGACGCCGAGGACCGCGAGGACGCCGACCCCGACCGTGCCGCCCCAGCCGGCCGCGTGGAAGGCGGTCGCGCCGAGCGTGCTGCCGGCGCTGGAGCCGACGTAGTACGAGGACTGGTAGAGCGCCGAGGCCTGGGCGCGGCCGGTCGTCGCCGTCCTGCTGACCGCCGAGGACGCGACCGCGTGGCCCGCGAAGAAGCCCGCGGTGATCAGGACCAGGCCCAGCAGGACCAGCGGGAGCGAGGCCGCGAGGGACAACAGCAGACCCGTGGCCGTGGTGCCGCCGGCCAGGTACAGCGCGCCGCGCCGGCCCAGGCGGCCGACCAGCCTGCCCGCCGTCGACGCGGAGACCGTACCGACCAGGTACACCAGGAAGATCGAGCCCACGATGCCCTGCGGCAGCCCGAACGGCTCCTCCGTCAGGCGGTAACCGATCACCGTGTACACGCCGCCGAACACCGTCATGAACAGCGCGCCGATCGCGTACAGGCGGCGCAGCAGCGGATCGGCGAGGTGGCCGCGGACCGTGCGGGCCAGCACACGCGGGCGCAGCGAACCCGGCGTGAAGTGCTTCGGGGCGGGCAGCAGCAGCCGGAACGCCACCGCGCAGGCCACCGCGAGCGCGCCGACCACGCCGACCGCGATCCGCCAGCCCCACTCCTGGGCCACCCAGCCCGTGATCACCCGGCCGCTCATACCGCCGACGCTGTTGCCCGCGACGAACAGCCCGATCGCCGTGACCAGCGCCTTCGGTCTGACCTCCTCCGCGAGGTACGCCGTCGCCGACGCCGGCACCCCGGCCACCGCCGCGCCTTGGAGCGCCCGCAGCACCACCAGGACCCCCAACGAGGGCGCGAAGGGCACCAGCATCCCGACGGTCACCGCGACCGCCAGCGAGGCCGTCATCACCGTACGGCGGCCGAAGCGCTCCGACAGGGCGCTCATCGGCAGGACGAACAGCGCGAGACCGCCGGTCGCCGCCGCCACCGTCCAGCTCGCCTGGCTCGCCGCCACCCCGAACTCGCCCGAGATCAGCGGCAGCAGGGCCTGCGTGGAGTACAGCAGCGCGAAGGTCGCGACACCGGCCAGGAAGAGGGCGAGGCTCATCCGGCGGTAGCCGGGGCCGCCCGGGGCCATACGGGAATCGGAGGAGGGGAGGGACGCTACGGCGCCCACGACGGTGGACGCCCCGGTATCGGCGGGAGACATGCCTCGAACCTACGGACCGTCCCGCTCATCCGTCCAATGCATGGAATCGCCATAATCGTTCCCATGGTGCATCAGCCGAGGTCACAGAAGCGTCTGTCACAGTCCGGTGACACAGAAGACATCGTCACCACACTCGCCCCACGCCTGGCGTACTTCGCCGGTGTCGCCCGCACCGAGCACGTCACCCGCGCCGCCCAGGAGATGGACGTCCCGCAGTCCACGCTCTCCCGGGCCATGGCCCGCCTGGAGCAGGACCTGGGCGTCGACCTGTTCGCCCGCCGCGGGCGCACCGTCGCCCTCACCCCCGCCGGGCGTACCTTCCTCACCTCCGTGGAACGGGCTCTCGCCGAGATCGGGCGGGCCGCCGACGAGGTGCGCGCCGACGCCGACCCGACGACCGGCAAGGTCGCCTTCGGCTTCCTGCACACCATGGGCGCCGAGACGGTCCCCGGCCTCATCCAGGCCTTCCGCGCCGACCACCCCCGGGTCCGCTTCAGCCTCGTGCAGAACTACGGCGAGGCGATGCTGGAGCGCCTGCGCGCCGGCGAACTGGACCTCTGCCTCACCTCCCCGGTGCCCGACGCCCCCGACCTGGTCGGCCGGCGCCTCGACGAGCAGAAGCTCCGCCTGGTCGTCCCCGCCGACCACCGGCTGGCCGCCCGCAGGCGCGTCCGGCTCGCCGAGGCGGCCGACGAGACCTTCGTCACCCTGGAGCCCGGCTACGGCCTGCGCCGCATCACCGACGACCTCTGCAAGGAAGCGGGCTTCAAGCCCCGTGTCGCCTTCGAGGGCGAGGAGACGGAGACCCTGCGCGGCCTGGTGGCGGCGGGGCTGGGCGTGGCCCTCCTGCCGCCGCCGGTGTTCCCGCGCCCGGGCGTCGTGGAACTGACGGTCACCGCACCGCGGGCGGTACGGGAGATCGGCGTCGCCTGGCTGGAGGGCCATCCGGACACGCCCCCGGTGGCGGCGTTCAAGAGGTTCCTGCTCTCCAGAAGGGGCAGCCTGCTCCCGTAGGGGGTGTGTCGAAAGTCCCGCACGGCACCCACGGCGCCCGGCACGCTCCCCCAGAGGGGGTGCCCCCACTCGCCGCACCGGCCAAAAACCCACGTACGTCCAGTACGAGGGCTTTCGTCCGGCACTCCCCCAGCCTTCGGCCGGGGGGACCCCCAGAGCACGCACCGGACACCGCGGGCATCGCACAGGAGTTTCGAAACACCCCCAGGGCCTCCCGTCCGGATCAGGCCGGGCCCGCTCGCTGATCGGGCCTGGTCCGAACGAAAGACCCCAGAGCGCCCGCGGATCGGCCGCCCGGACCCTCCAGACGCCCTCCAGACGTCCTCCGGCGGCCCTACGGCTTGCGGATCGACCGGCCGAACCCCGCGGCCAGCGGCATCCGCAACCCGATCGGAGGCGGCGCGGCCAGTGCGTCCTCCAGCGGGCGCGCGAAGGGGTGCCCGAACAGCGCGCCCATCGCGAAGTCCGCGACCAGCGCCTGCACTTCGGCCCGGTACTGGTGCAACCCGTGTCCGTCCGAGTGCACTTCGAACCGGCACACCTCCCGGTTCGCCTTCTTCGCCCGCACCGCGAGCCGGAACGACAGCTCCGGGTCGCTGCGCTCGTCGTTCGTGCCGTGCACGATCAGGACCCGCCGGCCCACCAGTTGCTTCACTGGTTCGGGGGGCGCGGCCACGTCGTCCTCGGGGAGCCACGGGGCGACCGCCACCACGGAGTCGACGGCCTCGTGGCCGCCCGCCCGGAGGGCCGCCCGCCCGCCCATGCCGACACCCACCAGACAGACGGGGACGTCGCCGTAGCGCCGTACGATCTCGTCCGCCGCCCAGGACGCGTCGCCCGCCAGGTGCGCCTCGGTTCCGTTCCAGCCGCGGTAGCGGTAGTGGACGACGTGGGTGGCGAGCCCCTCGTCGTGACCCTCGCGCGCGAGGCGGCGTCCGAGGGCCCGGACGAAGGCCGTCGCCCATACGGGGGCCGGCCTGCGGGCGGATACCTCCTCGCCGCCGGGCAGGAGCAGGACCGCACCGCTCACCGACGACGGTTCCGGGCCGACTGCCCTGCCCAGCCGGGCCGTTCGGGCCGGCGTCACTTCCTGTGCCATGACAGAACAGTGTCAGAAGCGGCGGTGTACGCCACCCGTCCGTGCGGTCACCGTTACGTATCGACGTATTCGTACACCCGGCGATCTACGCGCGTAGGAGGTAGAGTGCGGAAATGACGAGCCAGACCGCACCGAGCCGGACGGTATCGACCGGTGGCGTCCCGACGCCGGACCAGATCCGCCGGGCGCCCAAGGTTCTGCTGCACGACCACCTCGACGGGGGCCTCCGCCCCGGGACCGTCGTCGACCTCGCCCGTGCCACGGGCTATGACCAGCTCCCGGAGACCGACCCGGACAAGCTCGGCACCTGGTTCGCCGAGGCCGCCGACTCCGGATCCCTGGAGCGGTACCTGGAGACCTTCTCGCACACCGTCGGCGTGATGCAGACCCGCGACGCGCTGGTCCGGGTGGCCCGTGAGTGCGCCGAGGACCTGGCCGAGGACGGCGTCGTCTACGCCGAGGTCCGCTACGCACCCGAACAGCACCTGGAGGGCGGACTCGGGCTCGAGGAGGTCGTCGAGGCCGTCAACGAGGGCTTCCGGCAGGGAGAGGTGATCGCCCGCCGAAGCGGTCACCGCATCCGGGTCGGCGCCCTGCTCACCGCCATGCGGCACGCGGCCCGCGCCCTGGAGATCGCCGAACTCGCCAACCACTACCGCGACCTGGGTGTCGTCGGCTTCGACATCGCGGGCGCCGAGGCCGGATACCCGCCCACCCGGCACCTGGACGCCTTCGAGTACCTCAAGCGGGAGAACAACCACTTCACCATCCACGCCGGCGAGGCCTTCGGGCTGCCGTCCATCTGGCAGGCCCTCCAGTGGTGCGGTGCCGACCGGCTCGGGCACGGCGTGCGGATCATCGACGACATCCAGGTCCTCGAGGACGGCTCGGTGAAGCTCGGACGGCTGGCCTCGTACGTCCGCGACAAGCGCATCCCGCTGGAGCTGTGCCCGAGCTCCAACCTCCAGACCGGGGCCGCGGCCTCCTACGCCGAGCATCCGATCGGGCTGCTGCGCCGCCTGCATTTCCGGGCCACGGTGAACACCGACAACCGTCTGATGTCCCACACCAGCATGAGCCGGGAATTCGAGCACCTCGTCGACGCGTTCGGTTACACGCTTGACGACCTGCAATGGTTTTCCGTCAACGCGATGAAGTCGGCGTTCATCCCTTTCGATGAACGACTGGCCATGATCAATGACGTCATCAAGCCCGGATATGCCGAGCTGAAATCCGAATGGCTGTTCCGTCAGGCGGCGTCCACCAGCGGTTCTGTCGATCCCGGGAGCTGACGAGGGCCGAGGGGCGGCAGGTGAGGCGAACGGAGATTCAGCAACCGTCCGCATTTCGATGTTTGCGGGTACGGCCTCGCGTGTTTACGGTCGTGGACCGCTCATCCCCCTCTTCCCCGTTAGGACGCATTCACCATGAAGCATTCTGCTGTCAAGACCCTCGGTGCCGCCGCCCTCGGTGCCGCCGTCGCCGCTGTCGGCGCGGGCGCGGCCCACGCGGCCCCGACGGTCCCGAGCGCCGCCCAGGCGCTGGGCCAGGTCTCCAAGGCGGTTCCGGCCGCGAGTGTCGACAAGGCGCTGCCGGCTGCCGGTACGACGATCAGCCAGACCCGGTCGGCTGCTGCAAAGGGCGCCGCTGCCGCCCGGCAGCCGATGGGGCAGGGCCCGACCGCGCCGGTCGGCAGGCTGCTCGGCGGCCTGCCGCTGCTGAAGAGCCTCCCGCTGCGCTGACGAGCGGCCTGCCCGCCGCCGGGGCGCGCCCGTCACGTACCGGGCGCGCCGCCGCGGTCGCCTACCAGGCCGTGCCCGCCTTGTCCTCCGAAGGCAGCAGGATCCACAGCGCTATGTAGAGCAGGAACTGCGGACCCGGGAGCAGACAGGACAGCAGGAAGATCACCCGCATCGTCGTCGCGGAGGTCCCGAAGCGCCGCGCCAGCGCTGCGCAGACTCCGCCGATCATGCGGCCGTTGGTGGGGCGGGCAAGGGCGGTCATGTTCGGCTCCTCGGTGAGCGTCGGCGGAGGCCGCCGGTGCGGCTGCCTCATCTGACACCCACGGTACGGAGACGAAGGGGACGAAGCATCGCTCTACGGTGCGATCCCGACCCTGGGAATCGTCGGGGTCCGCCCCTGAGAGGTCTCCTCCTTCGGAGTCGCCGCGCGCCGGACACGCTCCCCCCTGCGGCGCAGCCAGGACCGGCCCGCCGGGACGACGGCCAGATGGGCCAGGATCACACCGGCGGTGTTCAGCAGCAGTGAGTCCACGTCGACGACCCGGCCCGGCACGCCCGTCTGCAGCAGTGCGATGCCCGTGGAGATCAGGGCGCCCGTGGTGGCCGTACGGATCAGCGAGGCGAGCGGGGAGACGCCGAGCCTGCCGTGCGCCATCGGCAGCAGCACACCCAGCGGGGCCAGCAGCGCGAGGCCCTCACCGAGCCGGCGGGCCGCCTCGGGCCGGCCCAGCGCCAGGTCGGCCCGGATACCGGCCAGCGGGCGCAGGTTGGCGGGCATCACCCAGGGGACGTCCAGCGGTCGCAGCATGAGCCAGGCGACGAGCGCGAGGTGTACGACCAGGAGGGCACCCCCTGTCGCACGGACGCGGATCGCGGCGCTGCCGCCGATGGAGCCTTGACGCTGCACGCCCCCCAAGACGCGCCCGTGCGCCCGATCGGTTCCGGATCCGGCCGTCGCACGTGCGTGCGGCTTTCACCACACCCCGGACCGACCGGCCCGTCCCTCGCCGGGACCCCGCTTGACGGTGGTCGTGGTGCCCGCCCGGGGCTCTACGCCGTCGGTGCGCGCGTATGAGGCGGGCCGGCCGGCTGGGGTGCTGGGCGGCGGTGTCTTCTCGGGGTTCTTCGGGCGGAGCCCGCTCGCGGCCGGCGCGCCCGGGGCGGTCGGTCCGTCAGCTCGGCGGGATGACGCTGGACGGTGGTTTCGTGGTGCCCGGCTGGGAGCGCACGTCGTCGGTGCACTCGTAGCGGCGCAACGGCTCGTCGCCCGGACCGCCCAGGATCACCGAACCGTCCCCCTCGGCCGCCGCCGAGTCGGAGAACGTGCACACGATCTGCGCGAGGGCGTACGAGGTGAGCCGGCCGGGTGCGGTGCTCAGGCGCAGCGCGTCCTCGGGGTCCTTCGGGCGCGGCCCGCTCACGGCCATGCCGCCGCGCACCTGTGTCGTGTAGCCGGCGGCCTTCTCGCCGGCGGACGGGGTCTGGGCGAGCTGGTCCAGCAGCCCTTGCGCCACGATCACCCGCCGCCTGGCGTCCGCCGTACCGTCCGGGACGCGCACCGACCGGTCCACGGTGACCAGCGACGCACCGCACAGCAGGAAGACCTGCACGGGCACCCCGTGCGAGGACTGCGCGGTGATGTCCGGCTCGGTGAGCGAGCAGGGCACCCGGGAGGGCGCCGCGCCGAAGTCCGTCGGCACCTGGGTGGCCCGGATCCCGCAGCCCGTGAGCAGCGCGGCGAGCACCGGGAGTGCCAGCAGGCGTCGGACGTTCATGACGCCCCCTCCTTGGAACGGTCGCCCTCGCCGTCGCGCTCCTCGGTCAGCGCCGAGGCGTCCTTCGGCAGCCGCAGCGTGAACACGGCGCCGCCCTCGGGCGAGTTGGCGGCCGTGATCGAGCCGCCGTGGATGTGGGCGTTCTCCATCGCGATGGACAGGCCGAGCCCGCTGCCCTCGGAGCGCGGCCGCGAGGCGCTGGCCTTGTAGAAGCGGTCGAAGACGTGCGGCAGGACGTCCTCGGGGATACCGGGCCCGTGGTCGCGCACCGCGATGACCAGGTCGTCGCCGTCGATGCGCACCGATACCCGCACCGGCGACCCGCCGTGCTTGAGCGCGTTGCCGATCAGGTTGGCGAGGATGACGTCCAGGCGGCGGGGGTCGAGCCGGGCGTGGCTGCCGCGCTCGGCGTCCAGCTCGACGGCGTCGAGCCAGGCGCGGGCGTCGATGCAGGCGGTGATCTGGTCGGCGATGTCGACGTCGTCCAGGACCAACCGGGCGGTGCCCGCGTCGAACCGGGTGACCTCCATCAGGTTCTCGACGAGGTCGTTCAGCCGCCGGGTCTCACTCACCACCAGCCGTACCGCGGGTTCGACCATCGGGTCGATGCCCCCGGCCTCCGACTCCAGCTCCTCCTCCAGCACCTCCGTGACGGCGGTGATGGCGGTCAGCGGTGTGCGCAGCTCGTGCGACATGTCGGCGACGAACCGCCGGGACGCCTCGTCCCGCGCGGCCATGTCCGCGACCCGCTTCTCCAGTGCCTCCGCGGCGTTGTTGAACGTCCTCGACAGGTCGGCGAGTTCGTCGGTCCCGGAGACCCTCAGCCGGGTGTCCAGCCTGCCCTCGCCGAGCCGGCGGGCGGCCACGCCGAGGCGGTGCACCGGCTTCAGCACGGTCGTCGCCGCGGCCTGCGCCAGCAGCGCCGCGCCGATCAGCGCCAGTCCGGTGGCGATGCCGAGCGACCAGGCGAGCGAGTTGAGGTCCTTGGCCTCCGGCTCCAGCGACTTGACCATGTACCCGGTCGGCCCGCCGCCGATCACCTTCGTCCCGGCCACCAGGTACGGGGTGCCGTGGTCGACGACCCGCTGCCAGTACAGGTGGTACGGCGACTTGTTGCCGTCGGCCACCTTCTGCTGCTTGTTCACCGCGGTCCGCAGCGACGCCGGCACGTCCTCCAGCGCGAACCCGTTCAGGCCGCCGGAGTTGCCGTACACGGTCTTGCCGCTCGCGTCCGTCGCGACCAGCAGCACGCTGAAGCGCTGGCTGCTGGCCGCCATCTGCCCGGCGGTGCGTTGCAGCTCGTCCTGGGTGGGCGGCACGGGCAGCGCACCGGCCCGGTTCCGCATCTCCTGCTGGAAGTCGCGCAGCACCGCGTCCTGGGCGCGGGTCAGCACCGCCTCCCGGTTCAGCCAGTACGCGATGCCCGACGCCGACACGGCGGCGGTGAGGGCGACCAGTGCGAAGACCACCACCAGCCGCAGCCGCAGACTGGTGAAGCGCAGCCGCGACACAGCTCCCTTGCGCCCCGCGGACCAGCCGCGGAACCCCCCTTGCGCGTCGGTCACTGAGGAGTGTCCAGCCGGTAGCCGACACCGCGCACGGTACGGATGAGCGTGGGGGACGACGGGACGTCCTCGACCTTGGCGCGCAGCCGCTGCACACAGGCGTCCACCAGACGGGAGTCACCCAGGTAGTCGTGCTCCCACACCAGCCGCAGCAGCTGCTGCCGGGACAGCGCCTGCCCCGGCCGCCGGCTGAGCTCCAGCAGCAGCCTGAGCTCGGTCGGCGTCAGCTGGAGGTCCTCGCCGTTCTTCGTCACGGTCATCGCCGAGCGGTCGATGACGAGGCTGCCGAACGTCGCCGAGTCGTTGGACTCCCGCTCCCCGCGCCGCAGCACGGCCCGGATCCGGGCGTCGAGGACCCGCCCCTGCACGGGCTTGACGACGTAGTCGTCCGCCCCGGACTCCAGCCCGACCACCACGTCGATGTCGTCGCTGCGCGCGGTCAGCAGGATGATCGGCAGCTGGTCCGTGCGCCGGATGCGCCGGCACACCTCGAACCCGTCGATGCCGGGCAGCATCACGTCCAGCACGATCAGGTCCGGCCGCTGCTCGCGCAGCAGCTTCAGCCCGTCCTCGCCGGTGGCAGCGGTGGCAACCCGGTGACCCTGGCGCGTAAGAGACAGCTCCAGGGCCGTACGGATGGCGTCGTCGTCCTCGATCAGCAACAGGGAAGGCACGGGCTCATTCTGGCCCATGGACAGGCTCCCGGACGACCTGTGGGCCCCGGTGATCCCACGTACGTGGGCCGCGCCGCCGGACCGGCCCGTACCGCCACCACCTGTGCGCTCTGTGTGACCGCGGTGTGGCCGGGCCCTGTGACAGGTCTGTGACAGTCGGCGGACATGCTCATGAAGTCCCGTCGGCAAGCTTTTCGGCACAGGCAAGGAACACAGCCTGAGCGAGACGAACACCGGAAGTCCACGACGGGGGGCGCGAGATGAACACGCTGCACGGCACCAGCACCAGCGCAGTGATCACGCGCCTGCACGACGTCCACCGGGGTTCTGAGAAGTCCGGTGCCGAGGGGGGTCCCTCCCGCGCGAGCTCGTTCGAGCGTGGGGGAGGGCGGGGGTGCGCTCGCGGCGCCGGGCGTCAGCATCCGGCATTCATGTCGGTGGTTGACGCGCACACGGGGGAATCGCACGGGGGAGCCGCGTACGGGGAGGCCTCGGGGGAGCGCCGCTCGCTGACGGAGGCGGAGTTCACCGCCTACGTCCAGGAGCGCCGCGCCTCCCTGTACGCAACCGCCTACCACCTCACCGGTGACCGCTACGAGGCCGAGGACCTGCTGCAGAGCGCGCTGTTCTCGACGTACAGGGCGTGGGACCGGATCAGTGACAAGGCGGCGGTCGGCGGATACCTCCGCCGCACCATGACCAACCTGCACATCAGCGCCTGGCGGCGCCGCAAGCTCAACGAGTACCCGACCGAGGAACTGCCGGAGACGCCCGGCGACACGGACGCGATGCGCGGCACCGAACTGCGCGCGGTCCTGTGGCAGGCGCTGGCCCGGCTGCCCGAACTCCAGCGCACCATGCTGGTCCTGCGCTACTACGAGGGCCGCACGGACCCGGAGATCGCGGAGATCCTCGACATCAGTGTCGGCACGGTCAAGTCCAGCATCTGGCGGTCGCTCCGCCGGCTGCGCGAGGACGAGGTCCTCAGCTTCGGCCGTGACGAGGAATACGCCTTCGGGGAGCTGGTCGCCTGAAGGTGGGTGGGGGGAACGGGGGAGTTCCACCCGGGGGGAACAAGGGGAAACACGGGGGAAGCACGGGGGATCGGGGGACAGCGGGGAACTCCGTCACGGGGGACGTGGACGGAGTGCGGGACTGGAGGGCCGGGGGGTCCGTCCAGTCCCGCTTTCTCGTGTCCGGCTCCGTGCGCGTGCAGCGGGTCGGACGACAACAAGTGGTCTTCGCACTGCTGGACCGGATCGACCGTGGGCTGTCCGGGCGGCTGAGCCACCCGGACAGGCACGGCCAGTCCTCAGGCCGCCGTCGGCCGCGCCACGGCGCGGCCGGCCGCGGCCGCGGTGGCCAGCCGGCCCAGTGCCTCGTCGCGGTCGCACGCGTGGGCCCCCAGTGAGACCTGGCGGGCGACGATCGACCGCTCCGCCCGCATCAGCCGCCAGCCCCGGCGCAGCAGGAACGGCACCGACTTGCGGCCCTCCTTGAGGTCCCGCAGGAAGCGCCGCCGGAAGGTGGTGACCGGCCCGCGGGTCAGGCAGAGCGCGTCCGCCAGCATCCCGAGCTCACGGCAGCGGCCGACGATCTCGGCGGCGAAGATGCCCTCCGCGATGAACAGGGGGGTACGGCCGATGTGCAGCGTCTCCTCGCCGGTGCGGGCGCTCAGTGCGATGTCGTACACCGGTACGGACGTCGACCCCGTGGCGCACAGCCGGGCGATGGCCTCGACCGCGACGTCCGCGTCCCACGACAGCGGATGGTCCCAGTCGATGTCCGAACTCCCGTCCACCAGCGGCAGCGTCGGGTCGTCGCCCTCCTTGTAGAAGTCGTCGAGGCGCAGGACGGGGAGCCCGGAACGGGCGGCGACCAGTGACTTGCCCGAGCCCGAAGGGCCGCAGAGCAGCACGACACGGGCGGGGGACGGGGGATGAAGGCTCACGGAACACCAGTTTGACGCATGGTGGGCCCGCTGCCGACCCCGCGGGCCGGCTTTGGAGCGCGCGTCACACCGTAACCACCCTCCGCGTCGGCCGCATTACCCCGCGTACCGGAATATGGCGCCGCCGATGGCACGACACGCGCCCCCCCGCGATCCGCGGGGCGGCACGCCCTGATCGTCCTCGCGGCCACCGAAGCGGCCCTGGCGCGGGCGCGGCCCACGGCGTCCAGGTCGCTGACTTCCGGCCGGTGAGCCCGTAGTCGCCGACCGGGCCGGTGACCCGGGCGTGGTCGGTCGGTCGGCTCCGTGCCGGTGGTCCGGCAGGTCGCGGGTGCGCCCGGCGGTGGACGGGGCTGACGCCCGCGCGGCCGGCACCTCGTCGCCGCCCTTCCTCGGCGGAGGGGGCGCGGCTGCGTCTGCGCCGGCCGGGAAGGCCCTCGGTCGGTCGGGTCGGCGGCCGCGCGACGAAAGCCGCGCCTCTCCCGGAGGGGGAAGCGCGGCTCCCGTCTGTGCCGGCCGGCCGTCAGTAGGACGAGCCGGACGCGCCGAGCGACCCCGTCGGGTGCCAGACGGTCTTGGTCTCCAGGAACGCCGTCATGCGCTCGGTGCCCGGAACCGCCGACCAGTTGTCCACAGGCTGTGGACGTAGGACGCGCTTGAGGTTGTCCGCCGCCGCGATCTCCAGCTCCTTGGCCAGGGCCTCGTCGGCGCCCGCGAGGTCGATCGCGTTGACGTCCTGGTGCGCGGCCAGCGGCGCGGCGATCTCCGCCGTGCGGCCGGACAGGACGTTGACCACGCCACCGGGCACGTCGGAGGTGGCCAGCACCTCGCCCAGGGACAGCGCGGGAAGCGGGGCCTTCTCGCAGGCCACGACGACCGCCGTGTTGCCGGTCGCGATCACCGGGGCGACGACGGAGACCAGGCCGAGGAAGGACGACTCCTGGGGCGCCAGCACGGCGACCACACCGGTCGGCTCCGGGGAGGACAGGTTGAAGAACGGGCCCGCCACCGGGTTGCCGCCGCCGACCACCTGGGCGATCTTGTCGGTCCAGCCCGCGTACCAGACCCAGCGGTCGATGGCCGCGTCCACCTGGTCGGCGGCCCTGGACTTCGACAGGCCCTCCGCGTCGGCGACCTCGTGGACGAACTGCGCCCTGCGGCCCTCCAGCATCTCCGCGACGCGGTAGAGGACCTGGCCGCGGTTGTACGCCGTCGCGCCGGACCAGCCGCCGAACGCCTTGCGCGCCGCGACCACGGCGTCCCGGGCGTCCTTGCGGGAGGAGAGGGGCGCGTTGGCCAGCCACTTGCCCTGTGCGTCGGTCACCTCGTACACCCGGCCGCTCTCGGAACGCGGGAACTTCCCGCCGACGTACAGCTTGTAGGTCTTGAACACAGTCAAGCGGTCAGACATCGAGGTACGCCTCCAGGCCGTGGCGGCCGCCCTCGCGGCCGAAGCCCGACTCCTTGTAGCCGCCGAACGGCGAGGCCGGGTCGAACTTGTTGAACGTGTTGGACCAGACGACACCGGCGCGCAGCCTGCCCGCGACGGCCAGGATCCGCGACCCCTTCTCCGTCCAGATGCCCGCCGACAGCCCGTACTGCGTGTTGTTGGCCTTGGCGACCGCCTCGTCCGGCGTGCGGAAGGTCAGCACCGACAGCACCGGGCCGAAGATCTCGTCGCGGGCGATGGTGTGCGCCTGGGTGACGTTCGTGAAGAGCGTCGGGGCGAACCAGTAGCCGGAGGAAGGGAGTTCGCAGGCGGGCGACCAGCGCTCGGCGCCCTCTGCCTCGCCCTGGTCGGCGAGCGCGGTGATCCGGGCCAGCTGCTCGGCGGAGTTGATCGCGCCGATGTCGGTGTTCTTGTCGAGCGGGTCGCCCAGACGGAGGGTGGAGAGCCTGCGCTTGAGGGAGTCGAGGAGCTCGTCGTGGACCGACTCCTGGACCAGCAGGCGCGAGCCCGCGCAGCAGACCTGGCCCTGGTTGAAGAAGATGCCGGTGACGATGCCCTCGACGGCCTGGTCGACCGGTGCGTCGTCGAAGACGATGTTGGCGCCCTTGCCGCCCAGTTCGAGGGTGAGCTTCTTGCGGGTGCCGGCGACCGTGCGGGCGATCTCCTTGCCGACCGCGGTGGAACCGGTGAAGGCGACCTTGTTCACGTCGGGGTGCGCCACCAGCGCGGCGCCCGCGTCGCCGTACCCGGGAAGGATGTTGACGACACCCTTCGGCAGGCCGGCCCGGCGGCAGATGTCCGCGAAGAACAGCGCGGACAGGGGAGTGGTCTCGGCGGGCTTCAGCACGACCGTGTTGCCGGTCGCCAGCGCCGGGGCGATCTTCCACGCCAGCATCAGCAGCGGGAAGTTCCAGGGGATGACCTGGCCGGCGACGCCCAGCGGCCTGGGCGACGGTCCGAACCCGGCGTGGTCCAGCTTGTCCGCCCAGCCCGCGTAGTAGAAGAAGTGCGCGGCGACCAGCGGGAGGTCCGCGTCGCGGGTCTCCCGGATGGGCTTGCCGTTGTCCAGCGTCTCCAGGACGGCCAGCTCGCGGCTGCGCTCCTGGATGATGCGGGCGATGCGGAACAGGTACTTGGCGCGCTCCGGGCCGGGCAGCGCCGACCACTTCTCGAAGGCCTTGCGGGCGGCCCGTACGGCACGGTCCACGTCCTCGGAGCCGGCCCGCGCGACCTCGGACAGGACCTCCTCGGTCGACGGCGACACCGTCTTGAAGACCTTGCCGTCGGCCGCCTCGGTGAACTCGCCGTCGATGAACAGCCCGTACGAGGGCGCGATGTCGACGATCCGGCGGGACTCGGGGGCGGGTGCGTAGGCGAATGCCGGAGTCTGCAATTCCATGTCCATGGGGTCTCAGTCCACCGTCACGTAGTCGGGGCCGGAGTAGCGTCCGGTGGCCAGCTTCTGACGCTGCATCAGCAGGTCGTTCAGGAGCGAGGAGGCGCCGAAGCGGAACCAGTGGTTGTCCAGCCAGTCCCCGCCGACGGTCTCGTTGACCAGCACGAGGAACTTGATCGCGTCCTTGCTGGTCCGGATGGAGCCGGCCGGCTTCACGCCGACCTGCACCCCGGTCTGCGCGCGGAAGTCCCGCACGGCCTCCAGCAGGAGCAGGGTGTTGGCGGGCGTGGCGTTCACCGCGACCTTGCCGGTGGAGGTCTTGATGAAGTCGGCCCCCGCCAGCATGCCGAGCCAGCTGGCGCGGCGGATGTTGTCGTACGTCGACAGCTCGCCGGTCTCGAAGATCACCTTCAGCCGGGTGGAGGTCCCGCAGGCCTCCTTCACCGCGGTGATCTCGTCGTACACCTTCAGGTACCGGCCCGCGAGGAACGCCCCGCGGTCGATGACCATGTCGATCTCGTCGGCGCCGGCCAGCACGGCCTCGCGGACGTCGGCCAGCTTCACGTCGAGCGCGGCACGGCCGGCCGGGAAGGCGGTGGCGACCGAGGCGACCTTCACGCCCGATCCGGCGACGGCCTCCTTCGCGACGGCCACCATGTCGGGATAGACGCACACGGCCGCGGTCGCGGGGGTCGTACGGTCGGTCGGGTCGGGGCGGACGGCCTTGGCGCCGAGCGCCCGGACCTTGCCCGGGGTGTCCGCGCCTTCCAGCGTCGTCAGGTCGACCATCGAGATGGCGAGGTCGATGGCGTACGCCTTCGCGGTGGTCTTGATGGAACGGGTGCCGAGAGAGGCGGCGCGCGCCTCCAGGCCGACCGCGTCGACGCCGGGCAGCCCGTGGAGGAAGCGGCGCAGCGTGCTGTCGGACGCGGTGACGTCGGCGAGAACAGCGGGTGCAGTACTGGGCATGGTCACCAGCCGAGCATATCTACGCGCGTAGCGGCTGTATACCCCCGGGGTGCTCCTACGCGGCTCCTCGCTGCGGAGCAGCCCCGCGGAGGAACCGCGTACGAGCACCGCCGGGGGCGTCGTGCACAATCGGGACCATGACGACCCCCGACCACCGGTCACCCGCGCCGCAGCCCCCGGAGCCCACCGCCAAGGACCGGATCCACCGTTCCCCGATGGCGATCGTGGGCGGCGTCCTGCTGCTCGGCATCGGCGCGTGGCTCGGCATCGACGCGCTGGTCAAGGGGGACGGCCGCACCCCGTGGGTGGCGCTCGCCGGGCTCCTCCTCGTCGTCCCCCTGGTGATCGCCTTCACCCTGCGCCCGGCGGTCTTCGTCAACGACGACCGGCTGCGCGTGCGCAACCCCTTCCGCCTGATCACGCTGCCCTGGGGGCAGATCGCCGTCCTGCGCTCCGGTTACTCCCACGAGGCCGTCACCAAGTCCGGCGCCACGTACCAGCTGTGGGCCCTCCCCGTCTCCCTGCGCGCCCGCAAGAAGGCCACCCGGCGGCAGGCCCGGGCCGAGGCGGAGGGGCGCACGGGCGCCAGGCCCGAGGGGCCGGGCCGCGGTCGCGGCGCCGGCGGCCTGTGGGGCCCCACCCTGACGGACGGCCCGACCCGCGCCGAGAGCGACCAGATCATGGACGGCCTGCGCAGGCTCCAGGAGGACCGCGAGCGGGCGGAGACGGCCCAGGGAGAGGTCACGGTCCGCTGGGCGTACGAGATCGTGGCACCGGCGGCGGCCGGAGCGGTCCTGCTGGCGGTCCTGCTCGCGATGGGCTGACGGGGGCGGATCGGCGGGGCCCCTGCCCAGTGCCTCTGCCACTGATGGCAGAGGCATCGGTGGCAGAGGCACCGATGGCGGAGGCACCGGTTGCGGAGACACCCCGCCGGGCACGACGTGCGTACGGCTCAGATGCCGGCGGCCGCCGAGAGGTCGCGCTTGAGGGCCGCGAGCAGTTCGGCTGCCCGGATCCGCGCGGCCGGCAGTTCGGCGTGCGCGGCGACCGGCACGACGACCTCCAGGTAGCACTTCAGCTTCGGCTCCGTACCGCTGGGCCGGACGATGACGCGGGCGCCGTCGAGGGTGTACCGCAGACCGTCGGTGGGCGGCAGCCGGTCGGTGCCCCGGGTGAGGTCCTCGGCCTCGGTGACGGCGAGCCCGGCCAGCTCGCTCGGCGGCCGCTCGCGCAGGCGGCGCATGGCGGCGGAGATGACCGACAGGTCCTGCACCCGGACCGAGAGCTGGTCGGTGGCGTGCAGACCGTGCTCCACGGCGAGGTCGTCGAGGAGGTCGAGGAGGGTGCGGCCCTCCTCCTTCAGCCCGGACGCCAGCTCGGTGATCAGGAGCGCGGCGGTGATGCCGTCCTTGTCCCGTACGCCGTCCGGGTCGACGCAGTAGCCGAGGGCCTCCTCGTAGCCGTAGCGCAGCCCGTCCACGCGGGCGATCCACTTGAAGCCGGTGAGGGTCTCCTCGTACGGCAGGCCCGCCTTCCGGGCGATCCGGCCGAGCAGGGAGGACGACACGATGGACTCGGCGAAGGTGCCGGTCGCCCCGCGCCGCACCAGGTGGGCGGCGAGCAGGGCGCCGACCTCGTCGCCGCGCAGCATGCGCCAGTCGCCCCCGTCCTCGACGGCCACGGCACAGCGGTCGGCGTCCGGGTCGTTGGCGATGACGAGATCGGGCCGCGTCCGCCGGGCCTCGGCGAAGGCCAGGTCCATCGCGCCCGGCTCCTCCGGGTTGGGGAAGGCGACGGTCGGGAAGGCCGGGTCCGGCTCCGCCTGCTCGGCGACCAGCACCGGCTCCGGGAAACCGGCCCGCGCGAACGCGGCCAGCAGCACGTCCTTGCCGACGCCGTGCATCGCCGTGTAGACGGCACGGGCGGTCCGCGCGGAGCCCTCGGCCAGGACGGCGTCGGTACGGGCGAGGTAGGCCTCCAGGACGGAGTCGTCCAGGGTCTCCCAGCCGGACTCCGGCCGGGGCACGTCGTCGAGCGAGGCGACGCGGTCGATCTCCGCCGCGATCTCCGCGTCGGCGGGCGGCACGATCTGGGAACCGTCGCCCAGGTACACCTTGTAGCCGTTGTCCCGGGGCGGGTTGTGGCTCGCGGTGACCTCCACGCCGGCCACCGCGCCGAGGTGCCGTACGGCGAAGGCCAGGACGGGCGTCGGCAGCGGCCGGGGCAGCACGACCGCGCGCAGACCCGCGCCCGTCATCACGGCGGCGGTGTCCCGGGCGAAGTCCGCCGACTTGTACCGGGCGTCGTAGCCGATGACGACCACTTGGCCGGTCCGGCCCTGCTCCCTCAGGTACGCCGCGAGTCCGGCGGCGGCCCGGATGACCACGGCCCGGTTCATCCGCATCGGCCCCGCACCCAGCTCGCCCCGCAGCCCCGCGGTGCCGAACTGGAGCGTCCCGCCGAACCGCGCGGCGAGCTCCTCGACGTCGGCGGCGTCGAGCAGTCCGGCGAGTTCCTCACGGGTCTCCACGTCGGGATCCTCGGCGAGCCACGCCTTCGCCCGTGCGATGAGATCGTCGTGCACGTCGGGTCAACCTCTCGTTCGTGTCTGCTGGTCGCCGGGGGTTGTCGCCCCCGGACCCCCGCTTCGGCCCTGGACGGGCCGCGTCCTCGATCGCCGGACGGGGTGGAGAGGGCCCCACGGGCTACGAGGGGCGAAGCCCGACGGGGGTGCGGGGGCGGTGCCCCGCCGGGTTTGAGGGGGTCCTCGCCGGGGTGCCGGGGCGGAGCCCCGCGGGGTGCAGGGGACGCAGTCCCCGCCGGGGTCCGGGGGGAGCCCCAGTATGGGCGCACGTTCCGGTCGGCCCGCACGGGTGGGTGGGTGGAAAACCCCCGGGGTCCGGGGCGGAGCCCCAGAAGGCGGCAACCTTCCGGTCGGCCCGCACGGTCGGGTGGGTGGGAAACCCCCCTACAACCGCCCCAGCACGCGCGCGAGCAACGTACCCATCCGCGCCGCCGAGTCCCGCCCGGCCCGCAGCACCTCCTCGTGGTTCAGCGGCTCCCCGGTCATCCCGGCGGCGAGGTTCGTCACCAGGGAGATCCCGAGCACCTCCGCCCCGGCCTCCCGCGCCGCGATGGCCTCCAGCACCGTGGACATGCCCACGAGGTCCGCTCCGATCACCCGGGCCATCCGGATCTCGGCCGGCGTCTCGTAGTGCGGGCCGGGGAACTGCGCGTAGACGCCCTCCTCCAGGGAGGCGTCGATCTCCTTGCACAGCGCCCGCAGCCGCGGCGAGTACAGATCGGTGAGGTCCACGAAGTTCGCCCCGACGATCGGCGAGGTCGCCGTCAGGTTGATGTGGTCGCTGATCAGCACCGGCTGCCCGGGCCGCATGCCCTCGCGCAGACCACCGCATCCGTTGGTGAGCACCACGGTCTTGCAGCCCGCGGCCACCGCCGTACGCACGCCGTGCGCCACGGCGGCGACACCGCGGCCCTCGTAGTAGTGCGTACGTCCCAGGAAGACCAGCGCGCGCTTGTCACCGATGACGTAGGAGCGGACCTTGCCCCCGTGGCCCTCGACGGCCGGCGCCGGGAACCCGGGCAGCTCGGTGACCTGGAACTCGGCGTCGGGAGCACCCAGGGCGTCGACGGCCGGAGCCCAGCCGGAGCCCATCACGAGGGCGACGTCGTGGGTCCCGGCGCCCGTGAGCTCGCGCAGGCGGGCGGCGGCCGTGTCGGCGGCGGCGTGGGGATCGCCCTGGATGTCGTCCGGAAGAAGAGATGCGTTCACGCGGACGAGGGTAGCCGGTCCGGGCCTACGCGCGTAGATGACGGAGCGCACGGGAATGCGATCGTTGTCTTGTCGTTTCCGACGGGCCGGGCCGGCCCCCGCCCGGACACGGGGCGGGACACCGGGAGGAAGGGGCCACGGGCCGGGACGCCCGCTCGGCGAACCGCCTCAGCAGGGCCGCTTCCGCAGCTCCATCACGTAGTCGTGGGGCGCCCCCGCCGACTCCGCCGCGTCCGCGATCTCGCCGAGGTAGCGGGCCGACGGCAGCCCGCCCTCGTATCCGTTCAGCACGTACACCCAGGCCGACTCCGAGCCGTCCAGCGTGTGCACCCGTACCCGCATCCGCCGGTAGATGCCGAGGCCGACGCCCTCCCAGCGGTCCATGGACTCCTCGTCCATCGGCGCGATGTCGTACAGCGCCACGAAGACCTGCGAGATGGGGTCCTCGACGAGCGTCGCGAGCGCGCCCTCCCAGCCCAGTTGCTCGCCGCCGAACGTGAGCCGCCATCCGTTCAGCCAACCGGTGGCGCGCAGCGGCGAGTGCGGGGCGCGGCGGGACATCAGCCGCGCGTCGAGATTGCCGGCGTACGCGGCGTAGAGCGACGACATGGGTCGAGGGTACGGCAGTGGCAACTCCCGCCTCTGTCACCCCGGCAGCAACCACGCGAGCGGGTGCCGCACGCCCCCGGGCGGAAGCACCCGGGGGCGTGCGGGACAATGGGGTACGTGACTCGGATCGTGATCATCGGTGGCGGACCCGGCGGCTATGAGGCGGCGCTGGTGGCCGCGCAGCTCGGCGCGGAGGTGACCGTCGTCGACTCCGACGGTCTGGGCGGAGCATCGGTGCTGACCGACTGCGTGCCGTCGAAGACGCTCATCGCGACGGCCGAGGTGATGACCACCTTCGACTCGTCGTACGAGGAGCTGGGCATCATCGTCGCGGACGACACGCCGCCGCTGGAGCAGGCGGCCCGGGTGGTCGGGGTGGACCTGGGGAAGGTCAACCGCCGGGTGAAGCGGCTCGCGCTCGCCCAGTCGCACGACATCACCGCCTCCGTCACGCGGGCCGGCGCCCGGGTGCTGCGCGGGCGCGGCCGGCTGGAGGGCATGCAGGCCCTCGACGGCTCCCGGAAGGTCGTCGTGCGTGCCGCCGACGGCACCGAGGAGACGCTCACCGCCGACGCCGTCCTCATCGCCACCGGTGGTCACCCGCGCGAGCTGCCCGACGCCCAGCCCGACGGCGAGCGCATCCTCAACTGGACCCAGGTCTACGACCTCACCGAGCTGCCCGAGGAACTCATCGTGGTCGGCTCCGGTGTGACGGGCGCCGAGTTCGCCGGCGCCTACCAGGCCCTCGGCTCCAAGGTCACCCTCGTCTCCTCCCGCGACCGCGTGCTGCCCGGTGAGGACCCGGACGCCGCCGCCGTCCTGGAGGACGTCTTCCGCCGCCGCGGCATGAACGTCATGGCCCGCTCCCGCGCCCAGTCCGCCAAGCGCGTCGGCGACCGGGTCGAGGTCGCCCTCGCCGACGGCCGCGTCATCACCGGCTCGCACTGCCTCATGGCCGTCGGCGCCGTGCCCAACAGCGCCGGGCTCGGCCTGGAGGAGGCGGGGGTACGGCTGCGCGACTCCGGGCACATCCGGACCGACAGGGTGTCGCGGACCAGCGCGCCCGGCGTGTACGCGGCCGGCGACGTCACCGGTGTCTTCGCCCTCGCCTCGGTCGCCGCGATGCAGGGACGTATCGCCATGTACCACTTCCTCGGCGACGCGGTGACCCCGCTGAACCTCAAGACGGTGTCGTCGAACGTCTTCACCGACCCCGAGATCGCCACCGTCGGCCACAGTCAGGCCGACGTCGACGCGGGCAAGATCGACGCGCGGGTCGTGAAGCTGCCGCTGCTGCGCAACCCGCGCGCGAAGATGCAGGGCATCCGCGACGGCTTCGTGAAGATCTTCTGCCGTCCGGGCACCGGGATCGTCGTCGGCGGTGTGGTCGTGGCGCCGCGCGCCTCGGAACTCATCCACCCCATCTCGATCGCGGTCGACAACAATCTGACGGTCGAACAGATCGCGAACGCCTTCACGGTGTACCCGTCCCTCTCCGGCTCGATCGCGGAAGTGGCACGGCAGTTGCACACCCGCAAGACGGGGGCGGAGGCCTGACGGCCGGATCCAAGTCCCCGCTGGTCACGGTGAGTTGCCGACCATGCGGGTGGCATAGGCGGGACGGATAGGCCCTATACCACTTCCGGCCCTGCCGTGCGAACAACTTCTGTTATTCTGCGCAAACTCCTGAAACCAGACGTTCGCCCGCGTTACTGTCAGTTTCGTGTTCGCTGCAGAACGTCGCCAATTGATCCTCGAAATGGTGCGAGCGAACGGGGCCGTGTCGCTCCGTGAGCTCGCCCGCGTCGTCCAGACCTCAGAAGTGACCGTACGACGGGACGTGCGGGCACTGGAGGCAGAAGGACTCCTCGACCGCCGCCACGGCGGTGCGGTGCTGCCGGGCGGGTTCACACGGGAGTCCGGCTTCCCGCAGAAGTCCCATCTCTCGACCGCCGAGAAGACGGTCATCGCCGACTTCGCGGCGGGGCTCGTCGAAGAGGGCGAGGCCATCGTGGTGGGGGCGGGGACCACCACGCAGGAGCTGGCCCGCCGGCTCGCCCGGGTGCCCGGCCTGACCGTCGTCACCAACTCCCTCCTCGTCGCCCAGGCCCTCGCCCACGCCAACCGGGTGGAGGTCGTGATGACGGGCGGAACCCTGCGGGGCTCCAACTACGCCCTCGTCGGCTCCGGGGCCGAGCAGTCCCTTCAGGGGCTCAGGGTCTCCAAGGCCTTCCTCTCCGGGAGCGGCCTGACCGCCGAGCGCGGACTGTCCACGTCCAACATGCTGTCGGCTTCCGTCGACCGCGCGCTGGTGCAGGCGGCCGCGGAGGTCGTGGTCCTCGCCGACCACACCAAGCTGAGTACGGACACGATGTTCCAGACGGTCCCCACGGACCTCATCACCCGTCTGGTCACCGACGAGCCCCCCGCACACGACGAGCGTGCCGCCACCGAACTCCAGGCCCTCGCCGACCAGGGGGTGCAGATCGCCGTGGCCGGGGCGTCGGGAAGCCCGGGGGGTGACCAGGTCCCGGCGCGCCAGCAGCGCCGGGACGTCCCCCTCCCCGGTCCCCGCCGCAGCCAGGTCGCCGGCCCCGGGCTCCGCTCGGCCACCGCCCTGGGCACCGAACAGCCCACGACCGCGGACCGCCCCCGAGTGGCGGACCTGCGCCGCCGCTGACGGTGGCCGTGGGGCGGGCGATGGTTCCCCGCGCCGTGCGCGCCCGGGGGCTGCCTGGCCGCCGGCCGCCGTACCGTGGCGGGCGTTCCCCGCGGCATCCCGGCGGTGTGCCGGGATGCCGGCGGCGTGTACGCGCCGTCTGAGGCCGGTGTCCGTGCCGCCGTGCGCGTGCAGGTGCTCCAGGGGGACACGTGCCGGGGTGGTTCCGCGCGTCGCGGTGGGTGCGGGTGCCGGGGGAGGCCGGAGGCGGTCCGTTCGCCGCCGTGTCGCGTGTGGGTGCCGCCGTCGGGGGCGCTGCCGGCCTGCTGCCGCCGCCGTCGTGCGGGGCGTGTCGTGGTGAGGTGCGCGTGTTCGGGGGCCCGGGGCCCGTCTGCGTGCCGACGCGGGGGGCTCGTCTCCGTGCCTGGCCGGCGAGACCCCGGCCGGGTTCGTCCGCTACCGGGACAGCGCGGCTGAGCCGGACGGTGGACGGTCAACGGAGGTCCGCGCTGCGCACCGGACCGCCGGCTGCCGTACGCCGAGCCGACGAGTGTGTGCCGGGGGCAGGACTAACCCCTCAGGCCCTTGAGGGTCAGCCGTAGCAATCGGTCCGCCAGGTCGGGGTCGGCCGGGGATTCCTCGGCCGCGAGGGCGATGGCATGGGTCAGCTGGAGGAGATCGCCGATGGAGACGTCGGCCCGTACGGCGCCCGACTCCTGAGCCCGGGCGAGCAGCGCGCCGCCCGCCTCGCGGATCGGGGTGCTGCAGCGGGCCAGCGCGGAGGAGGGCTCGGCGGTCACCGCCATCAGCGCCCGCGCCAGGCCGCGGTACTCACCGGCGTGGGTGACCATCTCGCGCAGCCACGTCACCAGGGCGGCGCAGGGCTCGGGGGAGTCGAGGAGCTCACGGGCGCGGGTGAGGAGCGCGTCCACCGCGTCCTCGAAGACCGCGCTCATCAGGGCGGACCGGTTCGGGAAGTGCCGGTACAGCGTGCCGATGCCGACGCCCGCGCGACGGGCCACGTCCTCCAGGGAGGCGTCGGTGCCGTGCGCGGCGAACGCGGCGCGGGCCTCGGCGAGCAGCCGGTCGTGGTTCCGCCGGGCGTCCGCGCGCATGGCCCGCGCGGCGACGGGCGACGCCGCCGTCTCCCCGGCCCGGGCGGCCTCCTCGGCCCTCGCGCCCCCCATGCTCTTCACCTGCCCTCCCTCTGCCCTCTCCCGCGCCCCGACGCGCCTCCAGGATGCCACCGGGGCCACAGACGCGAGGCGCCCGGCGGACGAGTGCTTCGTCCGCCGGGCGCCTCGGGTCCCGTACACGTTCCGGCAGATCAGTCCTTGATCTCGCAGATGGCCGCGCCGGAGCTGATGGACGCGCCGATCTCCGCGCCGAGGCCCTTGACGGTGCCGGCCTTGTGGGCGTTGAGCGGCTGTTCCATCTTCATGGCCTCGAGGACGACGATCAGGTCGCCCTCCTTGACCTCCTGGCCCTCCTCGACGGCGACCTTGACGATGGTGCCCTGCATCGGGGAGGTGAGGGTGTCGCCCGAGGCGACCGGGCCGGACTTCTTCGCGGCGCGGCGCTTGGGCTTGGCGCCCGCGGCCAGCCCGGTGCGGGCCAGCGTCATGCCCAGCGAGGCGGGCAGGGAGACCTCGAGCCGCTTGCCGCCGACCTCGACGACGACCGTCTCACGGCCCCCGTCCTCCTCCGCCTCGGCATCGGCCGGAGCGGTGAAGGGCTTGATGTCGTTGACGAACTCGGTCTCGATCCAGCGGGTGTGGACGGTGAACGGGTCGGTGGAGCCGGTCAGCTCGGGGGCGAAGGCGGGGTCGGTGACCACCGCGCGGTGGAAGGGGATGGCGGTGGCCATGCCCTCGACCTGGAACTCCTCCAGCGCGCGGGCGGCCCGCTCGAGGGCCTCCTTGCGGGTGCGGCCGGTGACGATCAGCTTGGCCAGCAGCGAGTCCCAGGCCGGGCCGATCACGCTGCCCGCCTCCACGCCGGCGTCCAGGCGCACGCCCGGACCCGAGGGGGCGTCGAAACGGGTGACGGTGCCGGGGGCGGGCAGGAAGTTGCGGCCGGGGTCCTCGCCGTTGATGCGGAACTCGAAGGAGTGGCCGCGCAGGACCGGGTCGTCGTAGCCGAGGGCCTCGCCGTCGGCGACGCGGAACATCTCCCGCACCAGGTCGATCCCGGCGACCTCCTCGGTGACCGGGTGCTCGACCTGGAGGCGGGTGTTGACCTCCAGGAAGGAGATCGTGCCGTCCTGGCCGACCAGGAACTCGCACGTACCGGCCCCGACGTACCCGGCCTCCTTCAGGATCGCCTTCGACGCCGTGTACAGCTGGGCGACCTGCTCCTCGGACAGGAACGGGGCGGGGGCCTCCTCCACCAGCTTCTGGTGGCGGCGCTGCAGGGAGCAGTCGCGGGTGGAGACGACGACGACGTTGCCGTGGGTGTCGGCCAGGCACTGGGTCTCGACGTGGCGGGGCCGGTCGAGGTAGCGCTCGACGAAGCACTCGCCGCGGCCGAACGCGGCGACGGCCTCGCGGACCGCCGACTCGTACAGCTCGGGTACTTCTTCCAGGGTGCGGGCGACCTTCAGGCCGCGTCCGCCGCCGCCGAAGGCGGCCTTGATCGCGATGGGCAGGCCGTGCTGCTCGGCGAACGCGACGACTTCCTCCGCACCGCTCACCGGATCGGGCGTACCGGCGACCAGGGGCGCGCCGGCGCGCTGGGCGATGTGGCGGGCGGCGACCTTGTCGCCGAGGTCGCGGATGGCCTGCGGGGGCGGACCGATCCAGATCAGGCCCGCGTCCAGGACGGCCTGGGCGAAGTCGGCGTTCTCCGACAGGAACCCGTAGCCCGGATGGATGGCGTCGGCGCCCGACTCACGGGCGGCGCCGAGCACCTTGTCGATGTCGAGGTAGCTGGTGGCCGGGGTGTCACCGCCCAGAGCGAACGCCTCATCCGCGGCGCGGACATGCAGAGCGTCCCGGTCCGGGTCGGCGTAGACGGCAACGCTCGCGATACCGGCGTCCCGGCACGCCCGGGCCACGCGGACAGCGATTTCGCCACGGTTGGCGATGAGCACCTTGCGCACGATTGAGGCTCCCTCCTTGAAACAAGCCGAGTTTAGGGACTGCCGACACGGCACTTCGACCCGTCCCCAATGGTGAGCTTGCCCACACGGAGCGTGATTCGAGGCTCGCTCGACCCGCGAAAGCCCATGTCGCACCGAGGTGCGCAGGACTCCACCGGGAAACCCTAGTCCTGTCATGTGGTCAAGGTCTCTGTGAGAGCGTGCCGCGCCCCACTCGGTTTCTTTGTCGAGTTCCTACGAATGGCTCAACGTTTCTTTGCTGCCGACCGGACCCTTGTCCCCTGGTTTACCCGTTAGTAGCGTTCGCGTTGACTCGAACGTACTTCAGGTAACGGCAGCTCTGCTCGGGCTGTGGTCGAAAGTGGGTGGGGCCGGTGGTACGCAGACCGGTGGCGTGGGTGGTGGCGGTCGTACTTCTGGCCGAGGCGCTCGGTATCGCGGCACTGAACTGGTTCCTCGGAGTGGTGGTGGACCGTCAGGACATGTCCCTGGCCGGTCTCGACCCGGACAAGATGGCCCTGTCCTCGAAGCTCGGCGGAGTGCTCTTCGGCCTCTACTTCGCGCTGTGCGCCCTGGTCGCGGTGCTGGTCGCCGTCCGCGACCGCGCCCCGGCGGGCTTCGGCCGCGTCCTGCTGATCAGTGTGGCGGTGGTGCACGGACTGCTGGGCGCGTTCGCCTGGGGTCTGGTCGGCTGGCCCGCGTTCCTGTCCATGGTGGGGGTGCTCGCGCTGATCGTGCTGCTCCTGATGACGTACGACCGTCAGGAGGGCCCGGCCCGGCCGGTGGCCGTGGACCAGCCCGGCGCCGGCGGCGGGCCCGGCGGCGGCCCCGCTCCGGACCCGGCCCCGGAGCCGCAGGACGACGTGCCCCCCGCCCCGGTCACTCCGCCGGCGCCCACAACTCCGTGATGCCGACACCCAACTCGCTCAGCAGCCGCCGCACCAGGGGCAGGCTGATGCCGATCACGTTGCCGTGGTCGCCGTCGATGCCCTCGATGAAGGGCGCGGAACGTCCGTCCAGGGTGAAGGCCCCGGCCACGTAGAGGGGCTCGCCCGAGGCGACGTACGCGGCGATCTCCTCGTCGCTCGGCTCGCCGAAGCGGACCACGGTGGAGGCGGTGGCGGACACGTACCGCTCGGCTTCCGTGTCCCACACGCAGTGCCCCGTCTGGAGGGTCCCGGCCCGCCCGCGCATCGCCTTCCAGCGGGCGGTGGCCTCCTCGGCGTCCGCGGGCTTGCCCAGCGCCCGGCCGTCCAGCTCCAGCACCGAGTCACAGCCGATCACGAGGGCGCCCCGGACCTCCGGCCGGGCGGCGACCACGGAGGCCTTCGCCTCGGCCAGGGCCAGCGCCAGCTCCGCGGGGGTGGGCGCGGTGACGGCGTCCTCGTCCACCCCGCTCACGATCACCTCGGGTGCCAGCCCGGCCTGCCGCAGCAGACCGAGCCGGGCGGGGGACTGGGAGGCGAGCACGAGTCGCCTGCGCGGCTTGGCAGTCATGCGGTCAGATTAGCCACCCCGGTGTGCGGCCCTCACCTCAGCCCGATCACGACCATCGCCAGCACCATGGCCAGCGCTATGAGGAGGCCGAGCCGCCGCAGCATGTCCTGCATGTCGCGCAGTTCTTTCGGCGGCTCGTTCTCCGGGTCGGACCACAGCATCTCCCCATGGTCCGGCGCGGCGCCGGACCGGCGCCTGAGTACGCGTACTCAACTTGGGCGCGGGGAATCCGCCGGTACGGCTCACCCCGGCCAGTACGTGCGGGTCCACGCCGCCGGGCCCGGCCACGGCAGCCGGTGCGCGGCGATGCGGGCCGGGTCGGACCAGGAGTCGCGGGGTCCCTCCGCGCCGGACGGCGTGTCGGCCGCCGCCGCGGCGCGGGCCCGGACCACCGCCAGGGCGGCGGCCAGCTCCTCAGGGGTCGGATTGCCCCGTACGACCTTGATCGTCATGTCAGCTCCCAAGGGTTCCCCAGGCCTACAGCGGAATGTTCCCGTGCTTCTTCGGAGGGAGGGATTCCCGCTTCGTGCGCAGCTGACGCAGGCCCCGTACCACGTGCCCGCGCGTGTCGGACGGCATGATCACCGCGTCGATGTAGCCGCGCTCGGCCGCGACGTAGGGGTTGAGCAGGGCGTCCTCGTACTCCTGGATGAGCCGCGCCCGGGTGGCCTCCGCGTTCCCGGCGGCCTCCGCCTCGGCGATGGTGCGGCGGTGCAGGATGTTGACCGCGCCCTGTGCGCCCATCACGGCGATCTGTGCGGTGGGCCAGGCCAGGTTGAGGTCCGCGCCCAGGTGCTTGGACCCCATGACGTCGTACGCCCCGCCGAACGCCTTCCGGGTGATCACGGTGATCAGCGGGACGGTGGCCTCGGCGTAGGCGTAGATCAGCTTGGCGCCGCGCCGGATGATGCCGGTGTGCTCCTGGTCGACGCCCGGCAGGAAGCCCGGCACGTCGACGAACGTGATGACCGGGACGTTGAACGCGTCGCAGGTCCGCACGAACCGTGCCGCCTTCTCGCTGGCGTCGATGTCGAGACAGCCCGCGAACTGCATCGGCTGGTTGGCGACGATGCCCACGGGGTGGCCCTCGACCCGCCCGAAGCCGGTCAGGATGTTCGGCGCGAACAGCGGCTGGGTCTCGAGGAACTCGGCGTCGTCGAGGATGTGTTCGATCACCGCGTGCATGTCGTACGGCTGGTTGGCGCTGTCCGGCACCAGCGTGTCCAGCTCGCGGTCCTCGTCGGTGACGGCGAGGTCCGCCTCCTCCGGGAACACCGGGGCCTCGCTGAGGTTGTTGGACGGCAGGTACGACAGCAGCTGCTTGACGTACTCGACGGCGTCCTTCTCGTCGCCCGCCATGTGGTGCGCCACCCCGGAGGCGGTGTTGTGGGTCCGGGCCCCGCCGAGCTCCTCGAAGCCGACGTCCTCGCCGGTGACCGTCTTGATGACGTCCGGGCCGGTGATGAACATGTGCGAGGTCTGGTCGACCATCACGGTGAAGTCCGTGATGGCGGGCGAGTAGACGGCACCGCCCGCGCAGGGGCCCACGACGAGCGAGATCTGCGGGATGACGCCGCTGGCGTGGGTGTTGCGCCGGAAGATCTCCCCGTACGCGCCCAGCGAGGCCACGCCCTCCTGGATCCGCGCGCCACCGGAGTCGTTGATCCCGATGACCGGGCAGCCGGTCTTCAGGGCGAAGTCCATGACCTTGACGATCTTCTGCCCGTAGACCTCGCCCAGCGCCCCGCCGAAGACCGTGAAGTCCTGCGAGAACACGGCGACGGGGCGCCCGTCGACGGTCCCGTACCCCGTCACGACGCCGTCCCCGTAGGGCCGGTTCTTCTCCAGCCCGAAGTTGGTGGACCGGTGCCGGGCGAACTCGTCCAGTTCGACGAAGGAACCCTCGTCGAGAAGTAGTTCGATCCGCTCACGGGCCGTCAGCTTGCCCTTGGCGTGCTGCTTTTCGACGGCGCGTGCGGAGCCGGCGTGCGTCGCTTCCTCGATGCGGCGCTGGAGATCCGCGAGCTTGCCCGCGGTCGTGTGGATGTCGATCCCTTGGATCTCTTGACGCTCTTCCGGCTCGGACATCGGGATGCGGCTCCCTGCCTGCTCAAAAGGGGGGACGGTTACTCATCCGTAGCGTAGTGGCGGCCCCCTCGATCGGCAGTGCGGTCTTTGCCACACCTAGGGTGGCTTGCATGACGCCACGAGATGCAGCAGACGGCAGCCGCTGGTCCGACCTGGAGCGCCCGCCCCTGAACGCCGCGGCACTGCGGCGGGCGCTGGTGCGAGACGGCGGGCACGGGGGGCTCTACTGCGACGTCCAGGTCGTGCAGCGCACCGGCTCCACCAACTCCGACCTGGTGGCGCTGGCCGACGCCGGGAACGCCGACGAGGGCGCGGTCCTCGTCGCCGAGGAACAGACCGCCGGCCGTGGCCGCCTGGCCCGCCAGTGGACGGCGCCGCCCCGCTCCGGGCTGTTCTTCTCGGTCCTGCTGCGCCCCGCCGAGGTGCCCGTGCAGCGCTGGGGCTGGCTGCCCCTGCTGGCCGGGGTCGCGGTGGCCACCGGGCTGTCCCGGGCGGCGGGCGTGGACACGGCGCTCAAATGGCCCAACGACCTGCTGGTGACCGTCGACGGCGCGGAACGCAAGGCCGGCGGAATCCTGGCGGAACGGGCCGGGGAGGACGGGGTCGTCATCGGCGTCGGCATCAACGTCTCGCTGCGCGCCGGGGAACTGCCCGTCCCCCAGGCCGGTTCGCTGGCGCTGGCCGGAGCGGTGACCACGGACCGGGACCCGCTGCTGCGGGCGGTACTGCGGTCACTGGAGGACTGGTACGGCCGATGGCGGTCGGCCGGCGGCGATCCGGCGGCCAGCGGGCTGCAGGAGGCCTACGCGGCGGGCTGCGCCACGCTCGGGCGGACGGTACGGGCCGAGCTGCCGGGCGACCGGTCGGTCGTCGGGGAGGCGGTGGCGGTCGACGGCGACGGACGGCTGGTGCTGGCGACGGAGGAAGGGGTACGGCAGCCGGTGGGGGCGGGGGACATCGTGCACCTGCGGCCGGCGTGAGCAACCTCGCGGCGCCGGGCAGGCATGTCTGAGCCCAGGCCGAAAACGGGGCCCGGGGGCGGCGGCCCCGGCGGACGGCAACATCGGCAGGGGCCACCTCACCAGCGCCGGTCAACGGACCCCCGCCAAACCCGACGGAGTGAGCTGGCGCACACCTGCCGTAGAGTGAAGGCCGGTCGATACCTGACCGTTGCAGATCGGAAGGGCAGCAGGCGTGACCGTCGACGACACGGGCTCCGGCGCGGACGCGGACGGCCGGGTGGATCCCCACGCCGCCGACTCCGGTGAGGACAACCCGCTCGCCCTGCGCCTGGAACACCTCATCCTGGGCGCCGAGCGGCGCTACACCCCGTTCCAGGCGGCCCGCAGCGCCGGCGTCTCCATGGAGCTGGCCTCCCGCTTCTGGCGGGCCATGGGCTTCGCCGACATCGGCCAGGCCAAGGCGCTGACGGAGGCCGACGTCCTGGCCCTGCGGCGGCTGGCCGGTCTCGTCGAGGCGGGGCTGCTGAGCGAGGCGATGGCCGTGCAGGTGGCCCGCTCCACCGGGCAGACCACCGCCCGGTTGGCCGAATGGCAGATGGATTCCTTCCTGGAGGGGCTGACCGAGCCGCCCGAGCCGGGCATGACCCGCACCGAGGTGACGTACCCGATCGTCGAGCTGCTCCTGCCCGAGCTGGAGGAGTTCCTCGTCTACGTGTGGCGCCGCCAGCTCGCCGCCTCGGCGGGCCGGGTCGTGCAGGCCGCGGACGACGAGGAGATGGTCGACCGCAGGCTCGCCGTCGGATTCGCCGACCTGGTCGGCTTCACCCGACTGACCCGCCGGATGGAGGAGGAGGAGCTCGGCGAGCTCGTCGAGGCGTTCGAGACGACCGCCGCCGACCTGGTGGCCGCGCGTGGTGGCCGGCTCATCAAGACCCTGGGCGACGAGGTCCTCTACGCCGCCGACGACGCGGGCACCGCGGCCGACATCGCGCTGCGGCTGGTCGAGACGATGGCGAACGACGAGACGATGCCCGAACTGCGCGTCGGCATGGCGTTCGGCACGGTGACCACCCGGATGGGCGATGTCTTCGGTACGACGGTGAACCTCGCCTCCCGGCTGACCTCGATAGCCCCGCGCGACTCCGTGCTCGTCGACAGCGCCTTCGCCGAGGAGATCATCCGCACCGGCGAGGCACCCGCGTCGGAGGCGGAGGCGGCCGAGGCCGCGGCCGCCGCGGAGAAGGAGGGCGAGGAGCCGCCGACGTACCGCTTCGCGCTCCAGCCGATGTGGCAGCGTCCGGTTCGTGGTCTGGGTGTCGTCGAGCCGTGGCTGCTCACCCGGCGGGGCGGCGGGTGAGCGCTGTGCGGGAGGTGCCGCGGTGTGCCGTCGGTGTACGGCTTGGCGTTCCGGCCGAGGTGGCGGCGTCCGGCCCGCTCAGCCCGGTGCCCCGTCCACGCACACCCCGATGACCGGCACGCACACGCCCCCGGGCTGACGCGGCGTCGGCGCCGGGGTGCCGGTGTCCCGGCTCGGGGTCGGTGCGGGGGAGTGCGGCGGGGGCGGCGCGTGGGTGTGGGCCGGAGCCGGACCGGCGTGTGTCCTGGACGGGCCCGGCGCGGGCCCGCGGGCCGGGGCGTTCGCCCTGGTGGGGGCGCGAAGCGGTAGGGCGGTCGCGGCGTTCGCCGGATGCGGCGTCGGAGCGGCGGGGGCGGAGGCCGGGAGCGCCGTGGAGGACGCCGCGCCGGACGGCGTGGGGCTCCCGCCCGCCCCGCCCATGGCGGAGGTCGCCGAGGGCTGGGTTCCCGGTGCCGCGCCGCCGGGTCCTGCCGTGTGCGCCGGCCGGCCCGCGGCGCCGCCGGCGTCGAGCCGGAGTTCGGCCTCGGCGGTGCCCGGGGCGCCGGCCCCGGAGTCGGGTGCCGTCCGTACCAGGCTCAGGGCGCCGGCGGCCAGGACCAGGCCACCGGCGGCCAGCACGGCCCTGCGGGGACGTGGCTTGCGGTGGCGGCCCCGCCGGACGAGCGGTGCGGTGGGCGGAGCCGAGCCCGTACTCGTGTGCGCTCCCGTGTCTGTCATCGCATTCCCTCCCCGCGGCGCGCCCCCCGATGCGCCGCGCAGCGCACGTTATGCGCTCCCGTGGGCGGCCGGGCCGGGGTCCGGCGGGATGTCACTCGAACGGGGCAGCCGGGCCGCTCTTCCCCGGTCGGGTCCCGGCTGCGATGATCGGGGCGTCAGGGAGTTAACCCGCGTTAACCGGAGGGTGACATGAGCGAGGAGCGGTTCGGGGAGTTCGTGCTGGTGCGGCGGCACGGGCACGTCGCGGAGCTCGTGCTGGACCGGCCCAAGGCCATGAACGCCGTCTCGACCGACATGGCCCGGTCCGTCGCGGGCGCGTGCGCCGCGCTCGCCGCCGACCGGGACGCGCGCGTGGTCGTGCTGACCTCGTCGCACGAGCGGGCGTTCTGCGTCGGGGCCGACCTGAAGGAGCGCAATTCCTTCAGCGACGCCGACCTGCTGCGGCAGCGGCCGGTGACCCGGGGCGCCTACACCGGCGTACTGGAGCTGCCGATGCCCACCGTCGCCGCCCTGCACGGGTTCGCGCTGGGCGGCGGCTTCGAGCTGGCGCTGGCCTGCGATCTGATCGTGGCCGACCGCACGGCCGTGGTGGGGCTGCCCGAGGTGTCGGTGGGCGTGATCCCGGGCGGCGGCGGCACGCAGCTGCTGCCCCGGCGGGTCGGGGCGGCGCGGGCGGCGGAGCTGATCTTCACCGCGCGCCGGCTCGAGGCGGCCGAGGCGCACGAGCTGGGCCTGGTGGACCGGTTGGTGGAGGAGGGCCGGGACCGGGAGGAGGCCCTGGCGCTGGCCTCCCGGATCGCCGGGAACTCGCCGGTCGGGCTGCGGGCGGCGAAGCGGGCGCTGCGGCTGGGGCAGGGGCTGGACCTGCGGGCCGGGCTGGAGGTGGAGGACGCGGCCTGGCGGGCGGTGGCCTTCTCGGGGGACCGGGCGGAAGGGGTGGCGGCATTCAACGAGAAGCGTGAGCCGCGGTGGCCGGGTGAGTGAGCGGGCGGAGGGCCCGCGGCCGTGGGGCGCACCACGGCGCCGGATGCCTGTTCGGTGGGCACATATCCCGCTCGCGGGAATTTTCGGTGAAACGTCCCTAACCTGGAGTGATGGGTGAGGACAAGCGTCTCGCCGCCGTGGTCGGACTGGCACAGGGCATGGCGGCGGCGCACACGCCCCGCGAGTCCTGGCGGGCCGCGGCCCTCGGCGCCTGCCGGGCGCTGGACGGGAGCTTCGCCGCGCTGTCCGTGTGGGAGCGGGACCGCGGGCGGCTGCGGGTCCTGGTGAACGCGGGGGAGCGGGCCCCGGACGAGGAGGAGTTCCCGGACCGCGAGACCTATCCGGTGCACCAGTTCCCGGAGATCACCGAGTTCCTGCACGAGCGGTGGGCGGGCGGTGAGGGGCCGAGCGCCTGGGTCGAGACCTCCGAGGGCCCCGCCGCCGGCCGTCGGGGCTACTTCCACCAGCGGGTCACCGCACTGCGCCGTCGCGGGCGCGGGTGCTGCGTGGTGGCCCCGGTCCTGCTGTACGGCAGGGCCTGGGGTGAGCTGTACGTCGCCCGTGCGGCCGGGGCGCCCGTCTTCGACCGGGGCGACGCCGACTTCGCCACCGTGCTCGCGGCGGTCGTCGCCGCCGGGCTCGCGCAGACCGAACGGCTCCAGGAGGCCCGCCGGCTGGCGTTCACCGACCCGCTGACCGGGCTGGCCAACCGCCGTGCCGTCGACGTCCGGCTGGAGCGGGCGGTCGAGCGGCACCGGCGGGAGGGCGTGGTGGTCAGCCTGGCCGTGTGCGACCTCAACGGGCTCAAACGGGTCAACGACACCCTGGGGCACGCCGTCGGCGACCGGCTCCTCGAGCGCTTCGGTTCCGTGCTGTCGCTGTGCGGGGCGATGCTGCCGGGCACCCTCGCGGCGCGCCTGGGCGGGGACGAGTTCTGTCTGCTGGCGGTGGGGCCGCCGGCCGACGACGTGGTCGGGGCGGCGGACGAGATATGCCGCCGGGCGGCGGAGCTGGAACTGGGGGAGGGGGTGGCGTGCGGGGTCGCGTCCACGGCGGATCCCGTCGGGGAGGTGCGTTCCGCCCGCCGGCTGTTCCGGCTGGCCGACGCGGCACAGTACCGTGCGAAGGCGCTCCGCGCGGACCGGCCGGTGGTGGCCGGTCGGGAGGGCCCCGACGATCCGGTGGTCCGGCTCGCCGACGAGCCGTCGCCCGAGCGGGCCGAGCGCCGCCGCTTCCGCGGCCGTCAGCCGTGACCGGCCGTCCGTTCAGCCGTCCGGCCGTCCGGCGGAGTAAGGGTCGGCCCCGTTCTCCACTAGTGACATCATCGCATTCAATGCGTACGCTCCTGAATATGGATATGCACTCTGTGGTGGTGGGGACGACGGGTGTCACCGCGTCCGACGTTCTCGCCGTGGCGCGCGGCGGCGCCCGTGTCGAACTTTCGCCGGAGGCGGTGGCCGCCCTCGCGGCGGCCCGGGAGATCGTGGACGCCCTGGCGGCCAAGCCGGATCCGGTCTACGGCGTCAGCACCGGCTTCGGCGCCCTGGCGACCCGGCACATCAGCCAGGACCTGCGCACCCAGCTGCAGCGCAACATCGTCCGCTCGCACGCCGCCGGCATGGGTCCGAGGGTGGAGCGGGAGGTCGTACGGGCCCTGATGTTCCTGCGGCTCAAGACGGTCTGCTCGGGACACACCGGCGTCCGGCCCGAGGTCGCCCGGACCATGGCCGACGTCCTGAACGCGGGCATCACCCCGGTCGTGCACGAGTACGGCTCCCTCGGCTGCTCCGGCGACCTCGCCCCGCTGTCCCACTGCGCCCTGACCCTGATGGGCGAGGGCGACGCGGAGGGCCCCGACGGGACCGTCCGCCCGGCCGGCGAACTGCTCGCCGAGCACGGGATCGCCCCGGTCGAGCTGCGCGAGAAGGAGGGCCTCGCCCTGCTCAACGGCACCGACGGCATGCTCGGCATGCTGGTCATGGCCCTCGCCGACCTCGACCTGCTCTACAAGTCCGCCGACATCACCGCCGCCCTCAGCCTCGAGGCGCTGCTCGGCACGGACAAGGTGCTCGCGCCCGAACTGCACGCCATCCGCCCGCACCCCGGGCAGGGCGCCGCCGCCGCCAACATGCTGGCCGTGCTCAAGGGCTCCCGGCTCACCGGCCACCACCAGGACGGCGCGCCCCGCGTCCAGGACGCCTACTCGGTCCGCTGCGCCCCGCAGGTCGCCGGCGCCGGACGGGACACCCTCGCGCACGCCCGGCTGGTCGCCGAGCGCGAGCTGGCCTCGGCCGTGGACAATCCGGTGGTCCTGCCGGACGGCAGGGTCGAGTCCAACGGCAACTTCCACGGCGCCCCGGTCGCCTACGTCCTGGACTTCCTCGCCATCGCCGCCGCCGACCTCGGCTCCATCGCCGAGCGCCGCACCGACCGGCTGCTGGACAAGAACCGCAGTCACGGCCTGCCGCCGTTCCTCGCGGACGACCCCGGTGTGGACTCCGGGCTGATGATCGCTCAGTACACGCAGGCCGCCCTGGTCAGCGAGATGAAGCGGCTCGCCGTGCCGGCCTCGGCCGACTCCATCCCGTCCTCGGCGATGCAGGAGGACCACGTGTCGATGGGCTGGTCGGCCGCGCGCAAGCTGCGCACCGCCGTCGACAACCTGACCCGGATCATCGCCGTCGAACTGTACGCCGCCACGCGTGCCATAGAGCTGCGCGAGGGGCTCGCCCCGGCGCCCGCCTCCCGGGCGGTCATCGACGCCGTACGGGCCGCGGGCGTTCAGGGTCCCGGGCCGGACCGGTTCCTGGCGCCCGACCTGGCCGCCGCCGACGCCTTCGTCCGCGGCGGGGAACTCGTCGCCGCCGCCGAGACGGTCACCGGACCGCTGCGGTAGAACCGCCGCAGCGGCAGGAGAGGGCCCCGTCTTGGGACGGGGCCCTCTTACCTCCGGTACGTCACTTCAGCTTGGCCGCCTGGGCCTTGATGACCGGGGCCGACACCGTGTAGGCCTTCTCGGTCATCGTCGCACCGATGTTGATGGTGCTGTACGTCGCGAGGGTGTTCCCGTGCCGCACGACCTCGCCGTGCAGCGGAACCGGACCGTCGGGCGTGTCGTTGGTGGCGGTGAAGGCCACCGACTCGTCACCCGTGCCCGAGGACTTCTCCTTCGCGATCTTGGTGAACTTCCCCTTCTCGCCGTCCTGGTCGCCGGAGAAGCCGCCCGCGCACGCCTGCACCGCGTCGGAGACCGTCCGCACCGCCTGCTGGGCGCCGTCACCGTCGTACGAGGACAGGGTCACCACGGTGACGTCCAGGTCCAGCGAATCGCTGATCGCGTCCTCGAACTTGCCGTCGGCGAGGTCGTCCAGGGACGTGGCGTCGTCCGTGGGGTCCTTCTTGTCCTCCGTGGCCATGCGGCTGGTGTCCGTCGCGGGGGTGCCCGGCGCGATGCCGGTCAGGGCCCGGAGCAGCGGGTCGCACGTGGCGTCGTCCGCCTTGACCTTGCCCTTGGCGGGGATGCCCCCCTTGACGGCGCCGACCTTGAAACCGGGCACCTCGCCCTTGGCGATGATCAGCTTCTGCAACTCCGCGGCGCCCAGCGCCTTCGCGTCGGACGACGAGGCGTCGGATCCCTTGGCACCCTTGGCGCTCCCGGAGTCCTTCGACGCCTCCTCGGAACACCCCGTGACGAGGGCGAACGACAGCACGCTCACTGTGGCAGCGGCGCACAGACGCACGCCCGATGATCTCTTCATGGGCGGACTATGAAACGAAAGTCAAAGAAACGTCAAACTCATTAAAAGCCCAGGCGTTCCCGACGTACCGAATACACCACGAAACCGGCACCCACGGCGAGGAAGAACGTGCCGCCGACGACGTACGGCGTGGTGTCGGGGCTGCCGGTGTCGGCGAGTTCGGTGCCGTCCGCCTCGGCCTGGGCCGAGGTCGAGGTGGTCTCGGCGGCCGCCTCCGACGCCGCCCTGGCCTGCTGGGTGACTCGCGTCGCCGAGGTCTCCGCTCTCGCCGGGACCTCCTGCGTCGCGTTCGCGGACGGGACGAACCACAGGGCGCCCAGGAGGGTGCCCGCGGCGGTGGCGGTCAGCAGCGGACGGCGAACGGATGACACGGAATATCGATCCCCTTGTGACGCTGGCGAATTGGCCGTGTGGAGCGATGTTAGTGAAAGTCGCGGGTCACGGGAAAGTCACGGGAGGTTTCCGCCGTACGCTCCCGGCATGAGCACACCAGAGACATCACGTTTTGTCCGCCTTCGGGTGGAACTGGTCCTCGAGATCGAGGACGACGAAGCGGTCACCGGGGCCGCACTGCGCCGGCTCGCCGCGGATCCGGAGCTGCCGGACGAGGAACGCGTCCACGCCCGAACCGCTGTGACGGAAGACACCGCGGAGGCCCTCGCCTATCTCGTCGACCCGTTCGACCTGGTCGGCGAGGTGCCGGGGGTGGAACTCCAGCAGGCCTCCTGGTCCACCGAGCGGATCGACTACGACCCCGATGCGCCGGACTGGCAACTCGACGAGGATGATGTCGAGGAGGACGACGAACGCTGAAGCGGCGGCATCGGCTGAGCGTCGGGGGGAACGCGTGACCCCGGCCGGCAACCGCCGGCCGGGGTCGCGTCGTCTCAGGGGGCGCACGGCCAACTCCCGCACCACCCGCACCGCGGACGTGGTGTGTCCCACACCTGTCAGGGATGTGGAACGGGGCACACCGGTCGTAGCGTTGAAGATTCTCGACGGGGGACTCGGGGTTTTTGGGGATTCGGCAACCATGGAGAAGCGTGTGATGACGGACAGTAAGCGGCGCAAGGGTCTGATGGCTGCGTCCGCACTGCTCGGCGGTGTACTGGTGCTCTCGGCCTGTTCCGGCGGCGACGACAAGTCCGCCGGCAGCGGCGGCGGCGGTGACAGCTCGCAGGCCCAGGCCGACGAGGCGGCGGCCAAGAAGTCCTCCGAGGCCCAGATCACGATCACGCCCAAGGACGGCTCGAACAACGCGTCCATCAACAACTCCGCCGCCGTCGAGGTCGCCAAGGGCACGCTCACCGGCGTCACCATGACGACCGCCGACGGCAAGGCCGTCGCGGGCGAGCTGGCCGCCGACAAGAAGAGCTGGAAGCCCAGCGTCCAGCTGGAGCGCTCCACCACCTACAAGGTCGCCGCGGAGGCCAAGGACTCCGACGGTCGCGTCGCCCACGAGAACGCCTCGTTCACCACGGTCTCCCCGGCCAACAGCTTCATAGCCAACTTCACGCCGGAGGACGGCTCCACGGTCGGCGTCGGCATGCCCGTGTCGATCAACTTCGACAAGGCGATCACCAACAAGGCCGCCGTCCAGAAGGGCATCACGGTCACCTCCAGCAGCGGCCAGGAGGTCGCCTGCCACTGGTTCAGCGCCAACCGCATGGACTGCCGCCCGGAGGACTACTGGAAGGAGAACTCCACCGTCACGCTGAAGCTGGCGCTCGACGGTGTCGAGGGTGCCTCCGGTGTCACCGGCGTGCAGCAGAAGACGGTCACCTTCCACATAGGCCGCAACCAGGTCTCCTACGTCGACGCGAAGACCAAGAAGATGAAGGTCACGCAGGACGGCAGGACCGTCAAGACCATCCCGATCTCGGCCGGTTCGCCCGAGAACAAGACGTACGAGGGCATCATGGTGATGTCCGAGAAGTTCAAGCAGACGCGGATGAACGGCGCGACCGTGGGCTTCACGGACGACGACGGCAAGGGCGAGTACGACATCAAGGACGTGCCGCACGCCATCCGCCTCACCAGCTCCGGCACCTTCCTGCACGGCAACTACTGGGGCGCGAAGTCCATCTTCGGCAGCGTCAACACCAGCCACGGCTGCGTGGGCCTGTCGGACACCAAGGGTGCCAACGACCCCAGCACGCCGGCCGCGTGGATGTACAACCACTCGATCCTCGGTGACGTGGTCGTCGTGCAGAACACCGGCGACAAGACCGTCGCGCCCGACAACGGCCTCAACGGCTGGAACATGAACTGGGCGCAGTGGAAGGCCGGCTCGGCCGTCTGACGTCTTACGGCGCCGTCCGGCGCCGTCCGGCGTCCTCTGGCCCCTTTTCCCGTATTTGCCCCATGCTTCCCGCGTTTCTCCCACGCGTGACCGGTGCCGCCCCCAGGGGCGGCACCGGCGTTTCCGGGGTTTTTCTGGGGCCGGCCACAGGCTTCTCATGCTTCTCTTATTTCGGCCTTATCGAGTCATCACGGTCCGTCCCTACCTTGCGGCCATGTTCTTCACCTACCTGAGGCGCGAACTGCGCCGCCGCAGAAAGGCGGCCCTCGTCGTCGCCTCCGGACTCGCACTGGGCATCGCGCTGGTCATCGTGGTCAACTCCGTGTCCAGCGGCATGGGGAAGGCGCAGGACAAGGTCCTCCAGTCGCTCTACGGCCTGGGCACGGACATGACGGTCACCAAGGCGGCGTCGGCGTCCACCGGCGACGCGCAGCGGCCGCGCTTCCGGTTCGACGCGCAGAACGACGACGACTCCACCTCCCAGAGCAGCGACCGCGTCATGGTGCAGGGGTTCACCACCCTCGCGTCGTCGACCGTCACGAAGGTCGGCAGCCAGAAGGGCGTCTCGTCCGCCGTCGGCGGACTGAGCCTGAACGTGGTCAAGGTGAGCGGGGAGTTCACCCGCGGCCAGTTCCAGCAGAACCAGAACTCCGGCAGCGGCGGCCGGCCGGGCGGCCCCGGCGGCGGCAGCGGCCGGCCGCAGGGCGAGGTCCGGGGCGGTGGCGCCGATTTCGACATCAACCAGTACTCGGTCTTCGGCACCGACGTCACGAAGACGGCGCTCGGCCCGCTGACCTCCTCGAAGATCACCAGTGGCCGCGCCTTCCGGACCAGCGAGACCGACGCCAAGGTGGCCGTCGTCGACTCGGCCTACGCCAAGACGAAGAAGTACAAGGTCGGCTCCACCGTCACCATCAAGGGCGTCAAGTTCAAGGTGATCGGCATCGCGACCGCCGACAGCGGTGACTCGGCGGCCAACCTGTACATCCCGCTCAAGCGGGCGCAGACCCTGGCGGACGAGAAGAACAAGGTCACCACGATCTACGTCAAGGCGGCCGACTCCCAGCAGATCGGCTCCGTCAAGAACACCATCCAGAAGAACGTCTCCGGTACGACCGTCACCACCTCGGCCGACCTCGCCAAGACCGTCTCCGGTTCGCTGTCCACCGCCTCCAGCCTCGCCACCAACGTCGGCAAGTGGCTGTCCGTCGCGGTGCTGGTGGCCGCGTTCCTGGTCGCCGGGCTGCTCACCTCCTCGGCGGTGTCCCGGCGGGTGCGGGAGTTCGGCACGCTCAAGGCGCTGGGCTGGAAGTCGGGGCGGGTGACCCGTCAGGTGATCGGCGAGGCCATGGTCAACGGCCTGGTCGGCGGCGCCCTCGGTATCGCGCTCGGCCTGGCGGGCGCGTACGTCGTCACCGCGATCAGCCCGTCCCTGCAGGCGCAACTCGGCGGCACCGCGGGCGGCTCGGGCGGTCCGGGCGGCGGTCCCGGCGGCGGGGGCGGCTTCGGCGGTCCCGGCCGGCAGGCGGCCAAGACCCTCGACGTCGCGCTCACCGCGCCGGTCAGCGTCACGACCGTCGTCCTGGCCGTCGGACTCGCGGTGGCCGGTGGCCTGATCGCGGGTGCGTTCGGCGGCTGGCGGGCGTCGCGACTGCGTCCGGCGGACGCGCTGCGGCGCGTCGAGTAGCCACCGGCCGGCCCCCTCCTTCCCGTCCTTCCAGGAGTTGCACCCACCATGTACGAACTCAGAGGCGTCACCAAGCGCTACACCCGGGGCAAGGACACCGTCCACGCCCTCGACGGAGTCGACCTGAACATCGGCGACGGCGATCGGCTGGTCATCCAGGGCCCCACCGGCGGCGGCAAGTCCACCCTGCTGCAGATGCTCGGCGGTCTGGACCGGCCCAGCTCCGGCGAAGTCGTCCTCGACGGCACCGACCTGGCCAAGCTGTCCGAGGCCCGGCTGACGAAGGTGCGCAGCGAGAACATCGGCTTCGTCTTCCAGTCCTTCAACCTCATCCCGACGCTCACCGCGCAGGAGAACGTCGAGACCGCCCTGGTACCGCTCGGCGTGAAGGTGAAGGAGCGGCGCGAACGGGCCGCCGAGGCACTGAAGTCGGTCGGGCTCGGCGAACGGCTGGGGCACCTGCCGTCCGAGATGTCCGGCGGTCAGCAGCAGCGCGTCGCCATCGCCCGCGCGCTGGTGAAGCAGCCGAAGGTGCTGCTCGCCGACGAACCCACCGGCAACCTCGACGAGGGCATGCGCGACGAGATCATGGACGTGCTCGAACGCCTGTGGAAGGAGCACGGGTTGACCTTCATCATGGTCACCCACGACTCCGCCCTCGCGAAGAAGGCCCCGCGGCTGGCCACCATCCGCAAGGGGAGGATCACGGTGAAGGAGAACACCACCGCCTGAGCGTCGCGCCTATAACACCATTGCCCGACCCGTGACCTCGCGATTGAGTAACGGTGTTCCGCCCGGCGCGTAACAGTTCCCGGCAGCGCTTTCCCGCCCCCTCTCCTCTCTTGAGGCGTTTGATCACCCCCCGGCATACTGCGTGTTCCGGGGGGTTGACGCGCATGCGTACGAAAGTCCCCCCGGCCGGGTGAACGGGGAATTCGCCCGGTACTCCGTCTCCAGGGGGAGTCTTGCGCAGACAAGTGAAAAGGGCTGCTGCGGCCACCGTGGCCACCGCAGCAGCAGTCGCCCTCGCCGCGGGCATGACCAGCCCGGCGTCGGCGAAGCCCGAGCAGCGGTCGACCGCCGCTGCCGCATCGCTCACTTCCAAGCACCGCATCACCCTGATCACCGGCGACCGGGTCGCGGTCGACGCCAAGGGCCGGGTCGTCGGCCTGGAACGGGCCAAGGGCCGCGAGCACATTCCGTTCCAGATCCGCAAGGCCGACGGCCACACCCTCGTCATTCCCGCCGACGCCGCCCACCTGGTCACCTCCGGCAAGCTGGACCAGCGGCTGTTCGACATCACCGAGCTCGACAAGGCCGCCACCCGCACGTCCCAGAAGCACGGTCTGAAGGTCATCGTCGGCTACAAGGGCGCCGCCACGGCCGCCAAGTCCGACGTCCGCGACGCTGGCACCCTCCGCCACAGCCTCAAGACGCTGAACGCGGACGCCGTGCAGACCCCGGCCAAGGACGCGCCCGAACTGTGGGACGCGGTCACCGACGGCGCCCGGACCGCCTCCGGTATCGCGCACGTCTGGCTGGACGGCGTCCGCAAGGCCAGCGACGACACGTCCGGACCGCAGATCGGCGCGCCCACCGCGTGGGCGGCCGGCTACACCGGCAAGGGCGTCAAGATCGCCGTCCTGGACACGGGTGTGGACACCACCCACCCGGACCTGAAGGACCAGGTGATCGAGTCCAAGAACTTCTCGGCCGCCGCCGACACCACCGACCACTTCGGCCACGGCACGCACGTCGCGTCCATCGCGGCGGGCACCGGCGCCAAGTCCAAGGGCAAGTACAAGGGTGTCGCGCCCGACGCCAAGGTCCTCAACGGCAAGGTGCTGGACGACTCCGGCTTCGGTGACGACTCCGGCATCCTGGCCGGCATGGAGTGGGCCGCCCAGCAGGGCGCCGACGTCGTCAACCTCAGCCTGGGCGGCTACGACACGCCCGAGGTCGACCCGCTCGAGGCCGAGGTCGACAAGCTCTCCACCGAGAAGGGCGTCCTGTTCGCGATCGCCGCGGGCAACGAAGGCCCCGAGTCGATCGGTTCGCCGGGCAGCGCGGACGACGCGCTCACCGTCGGCGCCGTCGACAAGAAGGACAAACTGGCGGACTTCTCCTCCACCGGCCCGCGCGTCGGCGACAGTGCCATCAAGCCGGACGTCACCGCGCCCGGCGTCGACATCACCGCCGCCGCGGCCCCGGGCAGCGTCATCGACACGGACCCCGAGGTCCCGCACCCGGCACCCGGCTACCTGACCATCTCCGGTACGTCGATGGCCACCCCGCACGTCGCGGGCGCCGCCGCGATCCTGAAGCAGGAGCACCCCGACTGGGGCTTCGCCGAGCTCAAGGCCGCCCTGACCGGCTCCGCGAAGGGCGGCAACTACACGCCGTTCGAGCAGGGTTCGGGCCGCATCGCGGTCGACAAGGCGATCAAGCAGACCGTGATCGCCGACCCGGTGTCGGTGAGCTTCGGCGTGCAGCAGTGGCCGCACACCGACGACACGCCGGTCACCAAGCAGATCACCTACCGCAACCTCGGCACCGAGGACGTCACGCTCGACCTGGCGGCCACCGGCACCGACCCCAAGGGGCACGCGGCTCCGGCGGGCTTCTTCAAGCTCGACGCCACCAAGGTCACGGTCCCCGCGGGCGGCCAGGCGGCCGTCGGCCTGACCGTCGACACCAAGCTCGGCGGCACCCTCGACGGCGCGTACTCCGCGTACGTGACCGCGACCGGGGGCGGCCAGACCGTCCGCACGGCCGCCGCGGTGCAGCGCGAGGTGGAGTCGTACACGGTCACCCTCAAGCACACCGGCCGGGACGGGAAGCCGTCCGGTGCCTACGACACCGAACTGTTCGGCTTCACCGGCCTCGGCAAGGAGCACTTCTTCGCGGCCCGGCCCGACGACTCCGGCACCACGACCCTGCGCCTGCCGAAGGGCACGTACCTGCTGGACTCCGAGATCACCAAGAACCTCACCACCTGGGAAGGCGGCATCGACTGGCTGGTGCAGCCGAAGCTGAGCGTCACCAAGGACCTCACGGTGAACCTGGACGCCCGGACCGCCAAGGCGGCGGACATCACCGTGCCGGACGCACAGGCCAAGCCGGTCTCCGCGATGATCGACTACGTGTACGGCACGGCGTCCTTCGGTGTCGGCATCGGCATCCAGCTGGGCAGCTTCGGTGATCTGCGCATGGCGCACCTCGGCCCGGAGGTGGCGAGCGGACTGACCCAGACCTGGGGCGGCCAGTGGACCAAGGGCGGCAGCACCGAGTACGACGTGGCCACCACCGCGCAGGTCAAGAAGATCCAGGGCGGCAAGGTCCGCCACTTCAAGACCGGTGAGCTCGCCACCGTGAAGAACACCGTCGGCGCCTCCGCCCCCGGCAAGACCGGTTCGGTCGACGCCTGGGGTGCCGTGGGCGACGACGTGGTCGCCGGCGTACCGGTGGAGCAGAAGCTGCCCGGCACGCGCACGGTGTACGTCTCGACCGTCGACGGCGCCCGGTGGGGCTTCGACGTCACCCAGTACTCCGGACACGACGCCGACGGCTTCCCGGTCGCGGACGCCTTCTACACGCTGGGCGACCCGCAGACCTTCAAGGCGGGCACGACCTACAACAAGACGTTCAACACCGCGGTCTTCGGCCCGCACCTCAACTCCGAGTACGGCCTGTTCCGTGACGGCAACGAGATCTTCGGCGTCGTGCCGCTGTTCGCCGACAGCAGCAAGCACGCCGGTTCCTCGGACTTCACCGCGGTGACCACGACCCTGTACCGCAACGGCGCCAAGGTGGGCTCCAACGACGACCCGCTGTTCGGCGGGCAGACCTTCACGGTTCCCTCCGGTGACGCCGAGTACAAGCTGACCACCTCGGTGAAGCGGACCGTCAAGGTCGCGGCCGCCTCCACCCGGATCGACGCGAGCTGGACCTTCCACTCGAAGAAGCCGGCCGCCGGCGTCATGGCCACCCTGCCCGCCTCCACCGCCCACTTCGGCGCCAAGACCGGCCTGGACAGCCGCGTCGCGGCCGGAAAGACGGTCACCTTCCCGGTCACCGTGGAGGGCGCCGCCGCGGGCCGCAACCTGAAGTCCCTCGCGGTGTACGTGTCGTACGACTACGGCCAGACCTGGAAGAAGATCGAGGTCAAGCACGGCAAGATCACCGTGAAGAACCCGGCGAAGGGGAAGGCCGTCTCCTTCCACGCCAAGATCGCCGACAAGAAGGGCAACAAGTCGACGATCTCGATCTACAACGCGTACTACGGCAAGTAACCGCCGACGCGTCAGCGGCCTGCCCCGAACCCCGGGTTCCGGGCAGGCCGTCCGCGTACGGCAGACCGCCGGCGGGCCGGGGTCAGCCGCGGGTTCCCGCCCGGGTCGCGTCCGCTCCCCAGCTGGCCAGCAGGCGCAGGGACTCGGCCGACGCGGAGCCCGGCTCGGCGTGATAGACGACCAGGCTCTGGTCGTCGCCCGCCACCCTGAAGGACTCGAAGTTCAAGGACAGCGCGCCGACCAGCGGATGCCGCAGCCGCTTGACGCCGTGACTCTTCTCCTTGACGTCATGCGTCGCCCACAGCCGCCGGAACTCCTCGCTCTTGACCGAGAGTTCACCGACGAGGGCGGACAGCCGGGGGTCGTCCGGGTAGCAGCCCGCGTCCATCCGCAGGCCGCAGACGATGTCGATCGCCTTCTGCTCCCAGTCGACGTACAGCTCCCGGTACTCGGGCTTCAGGAACACCAGCCGCGCCCAGTTCCGCTCCGCCGCCGGCAGCTCCGCCCAGTCGCCGAAGACCGCCGCCGCCATCCGGTTCCACACCAGGATCTCCGAGCGCCGTCCGACGACGTACGCCGGCACCGCGTCCATCGTGTCCAGCAACTGGGCGATCGACGTCCGCACCTGCTGGGGACGCGCCGACGGCCTCTTCTTGTGCTGCTTGCCCTTGGCGAGGTGCGTGAGATGCGCCTGCTCGGCGTCGGTCAGCCGGAGCGCCCGCGCGATGGAGTCCAGCACCTCCGCCGACACGTTCTGCCCGTTGCCCTGCTCGAGCCGCGTGTAGTAGGCCACCGACACCCCGGCCAGCTGCGCCAGCTCCTCGCGGCGCAGCCCGGGCACCCGCCGGTGCCGCCCGTAGTCGGGCAGCCCCACGTCCTGCGGCTTCAGCCGGGCCCGCCGGGTGCGCAGGAACTCGCTCAGTTCGGCGCGCCGGTCCAGGGACGCTCCGGAGGGCTGGGGCTGTACGTCCATGGATCCAGTATTCACGGTCCTCCGCGGTCGTACGTTCCCGAGCCTGACCCCGCCAGTGGTAGGCACGGCAGGCGTACGCAAAGACGGCTCTGGGTGATGCCGCCGTCATGGGGCAGGCTGAATGCATGACCACTACTGTTGCCGCATACGCCGCCCCCGCCGCGAAGGCCCCGCTCGAGCGGACCACCATCGAACGGCGCGAGGTCGGCGAGAACGACGTACTGATCGACATCAAGTTCGCCGGTATCTGCCACTCCGACATCCACCAGGCCCGGGAGGGCTGGGGCAAGGCCACCTTTCCGATGGTCCCCGGCCACGAGATAGCGGGTGTCGTCTCCGAGGTCGGCCCCGGTGTCACGAAGTTCGCCGTCGGTGACCACGTCGGCGTCGGCTGCATGGTCGACTCCTGCCGCGAGTGCGAGAACTGCGAGGCCGGCCTGGAGCAGTACTGCCTCAAGGCCACGGTCTGGACGTACAACGACCACGGCAAGGACGGCGAGCCGACCTACGGCGGCTACTCGGAGAAGATCGTCGTCGACGAGAACTTCGTCGTCCGCATCCCCGAGGGCCTCTCCCTGGACGTGGCCGCACCCCTGCTGTGCGCCGGAATCACCACGTACTCCCCGCTCCGCCACTGGAACGCCGGCCCCGGCAAGAAGGTCGCCGTCGTCGGCCTCGGCGGCCTCGGCCACATGGGCGTCAAGATCGCGCACGCGCTCGGCGCCGAGGTCACCGTCCTCTCGCAGACCCTGCGCAAGAAGGACGACGGCCTGAAGCTGGGCGCCGACCACTACTACGCCACCGGCGACCCGGAGACGTTCGAGCAGCTCAAGGGCACCTTCGACCTGATCCTCAACACGGTCTCGGCGCCGGTCGACTTCGGCGCGTACATGTCCCTGCTGCGCCTCGACGGCGCGATGGTCAACGTGGGTCTGCCCGAGGAACCGGCCCGGATCACGCTCCAGTCGTTCTTCGGCGGGCGCCGCAGCATCAGCAGCTCCAACATCGGCGGCATCCAGGAGACCCAGGAGATGCTGGACTTCTGTGCCGAGCACGGGCTGGGCGCCGAGATCGAGGTGGTCCGCGCGGACCAGGTCAACGAGGCGTACGAGCGGGTGCTGGCCAGCGACGTCCGGTACCGCTTCGTGATCGACGCGTCGACGATCTGAGCCGTCTCCTCCCCGACGCCCGGCGGTGCCCGCCGGGCGGGCCAGCGGCCGGTGGACGGGATGCCGTCCGCGGCGCCGGCCCGCGCGGGCGGCGGGCCGCCGGGGGGCCGCCGGGGGGCGCCGGTGGGCGGGGACCGCTGAGAAGCGGGCCGCACCCGAGGCGCCTCAGAGGCGGCTGTACTTCCCGATGTCCTCGGTGAACTCCTCGATCGCCCGCGCGGTGAGCGTCGGCCGGGTGTCGGCGATGGCGGTCATGTAGTCCTCGGTGGTGGCCGGCCGGCCCTCGCGGTGCGTGACCTCGCGTTCGAACGCCGCCTGGGCGCCCTTGCGGGCGGCGAACTCGATGTCCGCCGGGGTGAACAGCTCGCTGGCCCCGACCAGCCGGGCGAGGTCCACGGAGCCGGCGGCATCCCTCAGGTAGCGCGCCCAGATCGCGGTGCGGGCGGTGGGGTCCGGGGGCCCGATGGGCAGCACGTAGTCGAACCGGCCCGGCCGCAGGAAGGCCGCGTCGAGCGAGCGGACCGAGTTGGTGGCGCAGACCAGCAGCCGCGCGTCCTGCTCGCGGAAGACGGGGATGAGCTTGAGCAACTCGTTGGTCACCCCGTGCCCGGGATCCACCGCCCTCCCGGACCGCGCGCCGGCGATCTCCTCGACCTCGTCGATGAAGAGCAGCACCGAGTCCAGGTCCGCCAGATCCGCGAAGGCCTCCCGCAGGGCCGCCGCCAGACCCTCGCTCGTGTCGGCCGCCAGCCGGGACGGGAAGAGTTCCACGAACGGCCAGCCGAGCCGCGAGGCGACCGCCTTGGCGAAGCTGGTCTTCCCGGTGCCGGGCGGGCCGAACAGGATGACCGCCTTGGGCGGCAGGACGCCGTAGCGGTCGGCCAGCGCCGGTTCCGTCAGCGGGAGCACGACACGGCGCTCCACGACCCGCTTCTCGCGCTCCATGCCGGCCATGGCGGCCCAGAGCCCGTCGGGCAGCATCCGGCCGCCCAGCGCCGCGAGGACATCGGCGTCGGCCGCGCCCGGTGGTTCGAATCTCTCGTAGTACGTCAGGTCGTCACGGCACCGGAAACCGGAGTTCCCCAGCGCCTTCGTGCCGGCCGCGCCCGCGGGCAGCAGCGCGCTGATGTGGCGCACGCCCAGCGCCCGCAGGCGTCGCTCCAGCTCGGCGAGGAGCGCACTGCCGATCCCGCGCTCCCGCCAGCGGGCGGCGAGCGCCACCTGGAGCACCCATCCGTGCTTGCCGTGCGCCTCGGCCACGGCCATCCCGACCAGTTCCCCGCCGACCTCCGCGACCACCGCCGGCTGACCGGCCTTGGCCGCCGCCATCACCTCCGACACCGGGAACACCGGTTGCTCGTCGGCACGGCGGCTCTGGTCCCAGATCTGGATGGCCTGGTCGAGATCGTCGTCGTGATAGTCACGCAGACGCCATGCGGGCATCGCCACCACCTCGCCCGTACCGGGAGTGCCATTGTCTCCCGCTCCCCGCCGGGCGACGAGCCGTGCGCCCACCGCGGTTGCCGGGCCCCGGCCGCGGTGATCTACTCGGTAGCAGGTCCGTCCGTACGGAGCATCCACCCTTGCCCGATACCCGACGAAGCACGGCGAACGACACGGTCCCGTCCCGCGCGGGGCGGGATCACACCGGGACCACGCCGGCATCACGTCGCCGACAGCAGTCGGCCGTCCGGCTGCCGGAGACGGTGGGACGCCGTGCTGCTCATCGAGGGGAGCACGGAAATGACCTCAGCAGCCGCGGGCAACCGGCCCATGCAACGACTGCGCCACCAACTCACGGGAGCGGCGTCCACCGTCGGCCATTCGGCGAAGGCGACCGGCAGGGCCACGGCGGACGCCGTGCGCCACCCGGGGACCACGGCCGAGCGCGCCCGCAAGGCGTCGCGGGCGCTGCCGCTGATGTGGCAGTCGGTGAAACCCGTGCTCACCGGCCACGTGGCCGACTGGCGCCGGGAGTACGCCTACACGCTCGGGGAGCAGGCCTTCGTCTATGGATTCCCGTACATCTACAACGCCGGACTCCGTCACCGGTGGGTGACCCGGAAGCCGGACACCGACACGACGCCGTACGCCGCCGTCAACCACTTCTGGCACGCCCAGCAGCTCTTCGACGCCTCCGACCGCGAGGGACTGGCCCCCAACAACGACACGCTGTACTCGTTCGCGTGGGTCGACCTGAGCGAGGAACCCGTCGTCCTCTCCCACCCGGAGATGGGCGACCGCTACTTCACCTTCGAACTGGTCGGCATCACCTCCGACAACTACGACTACGTGGGACAGCGCGCCACCGGACCGCACGCCGGTCACTTCGCGCTCGTCGGGCCGGGATGGGAAGGAGACCTCCCCGAAGGGGTGCGCCGTACGGCGACCGCCCCCAGTCCCTGGGTCCTGATCGTCGGCCGGACCCTCGTCGCGGGCGAGGACGACCTCGCGGACGTGCACGCGCTCCAGCGCCAGTACCGGCTGGCTCCGCTCCACCTGTTCGGCAAGGAGGGCGTACCCCTTCCGGAATCCCGCGACGTGCTCGAACCGGTCGACGCGGCGCGGGATCCGCTCGGGCCGTGGAAGACCCTGAACGCGATGCTCGCCGAGAATCCGCCGCCGCGCCACCACGAGGTCCTGCTCCAGCAGTTCGCCGAGATCGGTGTCGGTCCCGGACTCGACGTCGAAGCCCAGCCCGAATCCGTGAAGCAGAGCCTGATCCGGGCGGCGTCGACCGGCGCGGCGATGCTCGAACAGCAGCTGCTCAGTGGCGAATGGGCCCAGGTCGTCAACGGCTGGCGCTACCCGCCGCCACGGATGGGACGGTTCGGGGACGACTTCCTGAAGCGGGCCGCGGAGCAGTCCTTCGTCGGTGTCGCCGCCAACGATCCCGAGGAGGCGGTCTACCTCGCCGCCTTCCACGACGCGAACGGCGACAAGCTGTCCACGGGCCGCTACGAACTCCGTTTCGAGCCGGGCGGTCTGCCGCCTGTCGACGCGTTCTGGTCCCTGACCGTCTACGCCGAGGACAAGAACCTGGTCCCCAACCCGATCGGCCGCTACTCCATCGGCGACCGCACCCCGGGACTGCTCGCCGACGAGGACGGAAGCCTGACGATCCACCTCCAGCCCGACTCCCCGGGCCCCGCCCGGGAGCCCAACTGGCTGCCCACACCGGAAGACGGCATCTGGTTCATCGCCCTGCGCATGTACCTGCCACGTCCCGAGGTCATCGACGCCCAGTGGGCATGCCCGCCGGTCAACCGCCTCGGCTGACGTGACCCGCGGGTCGCGCCCACCGCGGATCCCCGGGCCGGACACCTCAGACCCGGGGATCCCTGCGGCGGGGCATCAGCAGGAAGGCCGGCACCGCCACCCCGAGCGGCAGCACGCTGACGAGCAGCATGGTGAGCCGTACCCCGTGGGCGAAGTCCAGCCCCAGGTGCAGTCCCGAAGCCTGCCGGAGCAGGTTCGGGTCGTAGCCGGCGCCGCCCGGGTTCTGCGCCATCCCGCTGCGCAGGGCATCCACGGCCTGCTCGGCCTGCCCGAAGCCAGGGAGAGCCCGAGGACGACCGGCAGGTACCGCGCGTCGGTGCGTGACCCGGCTCCCGGCACTGCGCCACCTCCCGCGGGTGTCAGTACGTGATCTCCGCCCAGATCGTCTTCCCCTGCGGATGGTGGCGTGTACCCCAGCGATCGGCGAACTGGGCGACGAGCAGCAGCCCGCGTCCGCCTTCGTCGAAGGTGCGGGCGCGCCGCAGGTGCGGAGCGGTGCTGTTGCTGTCGGAGACCTCGCAGACGAGCGCGGCATCGCGGATCAGACGCATCCGGATGGGGGGCTGCCCGTAGCGGATCGCGTTGGTGACGAGCTCGCTGATCACCAGTTCCGCGGTGAAGGACACCTCGGACAGCCGCCACTCCGCCAGCCGTGCCTGGACCGCCGCACGGGCGTCGGACACCTCGGCGGGGTCGGCCGACAGGTCCCAGGTGGCCACCTGACCGGCGTCCAGGGCGCGGGTGCGGGCGACGAGGAGCGCGACGTCGTCCTGCGGCTGCGCGGGGAGCAGGGTTCGGATCAGGTCGTCGCACACGGCCTCCGGCGACCGGGCGGGCAGTTCCAGACGCCGGCGCAGCAGTGCGAGGCCCGCGCCGAGGTCGTGGTCGGTTCCCTCGACGAGCCCGTCGGTGAACAGCGTGATGAGGCTGCCCTCGGGCAGTTCCCACTCCACCGTCTCGAAGGGGAGCCCTCCCACACCCAGCGGGGGCCCGGGGGGCACGTCGAGGAAGTACGCCGTTCCGTCGGGCGTGACGACGGCCGGGGGCGGGTGGCCCGCGGTGGCGGCCGTGCAGCGCCGTTCGACCGGGTCGTAGACGACGTACAGGCAGGTGGCGATGAGATCGGTGGAGGTGTCGAGGTCGCTCTCGGCACCGGATCCCTCGGTGGGGTCCTCCTCCATCGCCAGATGGGTGACGAGATCGTCGAGGTGGACGAAGAGCTCGTCGGTGGGCAGATCGACGTCGGCCAGGGTGCGCACCGCGGTCCGCAGCCGGCCCATGGTGGCGGAGGCACGCAGGCCGTGGCCCACCACGTCCCCGACCACGAGGGCGACCCGGGCGCCCGACAGCGGGATCACGTCGAACCAGTCGCCCCCCAGACCCGCCCGGGTCCGTGCCGGAAGGTAACGGTAGGCGGCCTCGACCGCCTCCTGAGCGGCGAACCGGCGGGGCAGCAGGCTGCGCTGCAGAGCCAGGGCGGTGGTGCGTTCGAGGGTGTAGCGGCGGGCGTTGTCCACGGCCACGGCGGCGCGCGCGGCGATTTCCTCCGCCAGCAGCAGGTCGTCTTCCTGAAAGGGCTCCTGACGCCGGTGGCGGACGAAGATGGCCACGCCGAGCGTGATACCGCGGGCGCGCAGCGGAACGACCATGATCGAGTGGACCTCGAAGGTCCCCACCACCTGTGACCGTTCCGGGTCGTTCTCCTGCCAGGACCTGATCGCCTGGTCGAGGGTGCGGTGGAGCGAGGCCCGGCCCGTGGCCAGACAACGTACCGGCGGAGAGAATTCCGGGTAGCAGTCTACGTCACCCGCCCGGATCACCGCCTCGGGCACACCGGGGAGCACGGACTGCTGCGCGGCGCGACGCAGGACGACGGCACCGGTCGCGGAAGGCCTCGGTTCCACACCCCGGACCAGCGAGTCCAGCAGGTCGACGGTGACGAAGTCGGCAAGCCGGCCCACGGCGACATCGGCCATCTCCTGGGCCGTCCGCATCACGTCCAGGGTGCTGCCCACCTGCGCGCTGACGTCGTTCAGCAGGGCGAGCCGCTCGCGGGCCAGGTGCTGTTCGGTGATGTCGAGCGCGGCGAGCTGGACGTGCCGTACACGGCCCCCAGGGGGCCTGAGCGGGGACACGGTGATGGACCAGACCCTGTCGTCCGCCGTGGGCCGGGCCCTGCCCCGCACGTGGAACTGCGAGGGCTCCGCCGTCTCGAACACCTGGCGCATGCCGTCCTCGACCGACCGGCAGAGGTGGGGCGGCATGATCTCGGTGACCCGCCGGCCGCACAACTGCTCCTCGTCGAGAGCGAGTTCACGCACGGCGCCGGCACTCGCCCGGACCGCACGCAGCTCGGAGTCGAACACCATCAGGGGCAGGGGACACTGCGTGAACGCGTCCTCCGCCGTCGCCACGGCGGGCTCCGCCTGCTCCGGCTGCTCCGCCGTCGCCACGGCGGGCTCCGCCTGCTCCGGCTGCTCCGCCGTCGCCACGGCGGGCTCCGCCTGCTCCGGCTGCTCCGCCGTCGCCACGGCGGGCTCCGCCTGCTCCGCCTGCTCCGCCTGCTCCGCCTGCTCCGCCTGCTCCGGCTGCTCCGGTGCGGTTGCCACGACGAGCCGCTGGGTGTTGCCTTCACCGTCGAGCGACGGATACGTGCGCAGCCGCACCTCCACCCGTCGGCCGTCCCGGTGGCGGAGCGAGGCGGTGCCGCCGCGGCGGCCGAGGACGGCGGGCCAGCCCCCGGCGGCCCCGGGTTCCGAACCGAGCAGACGGGCCGCGGGGCGCCCGACGACATCCTGGTAGGGATAACCGAGCAGTCGTTCGGCGCCCGCACTCCAGCCGGTCACGATCCCTCGCGCGTCGACGACCGCCGTGGCCGCGGCCGCTCGGTCCGGGAACGCGCCGGAGCCGTCACCCGTGGTGGCACCGTGCATGTCGATCATCGCCCATCTGGCCCGCGGAGACCGGAGCCCTGGGAGCGGCGGCCGAGCCCGCGGACCGCCCCCGGCCGCCCACGCCGCGCCGACCCCTCCCCCCACTTCTACCGTTCCCCGCGCGCGCTCGCAGGTCGGCTGGGTCCCTCACCCCGGCCTCCCTCCGGCGAGCCTGGGCCGCGGCAGCCTCTCAGCCTCCCTCCTCCCGTGCCCGCACGGCAGCCTCCTGATCGCGGTAGTACGAGCGCCAGATCAACCGGTGCACTCGCGTCCAGCGTGGGACGGACCGTACGCCCGGGATGAAGGGGACCAGCACCAGCCCCAGGCTGAGCAGCACCATCAGGCCCCAGATCAGGGCGTCCGCGTTGCCGGACGACTTGAAGGGTTCGATCTGATACCAGAACGTGTACAGCCACAGCCACGCCTGGCCCGGGTAGTTCCCGATCTCGTTCATCATCCCCCACTGGTCGCCGCCCAGGTGTTCGGCGCGGGCCAGGGTCTCCAGGTAGGAGCCGTCGGAGAGGAAGAGCAGGGAGCGGGTGTAGTCGGTCTGGTAGAACGTGCCGCCTTGCCGTAGCTCTCCGTCCAGGGCGCCCGCTCTGGCCAGGTCGAGCAGGCGCGCGGTGAGGACGGGAACCGGACCGTAGTCGCCCTTGGCGACCTTGGCGGGGTCGCCGCCGGGAGACTTGGACAGGGCCTCGGAGTAGGCCTTGGTCCAATCCTGGCGCCGGGAGACCGGAGCAGCGGCCCAGGCGGCCAGGGCAGCGCGGACGCCGGGTGGTTCCGGGGCGTTGGCCAGGGGGCGGAGTACGAAGTCGTCGGCGGTGTCCACCGGGATACGGACCCCGGCGGCGTTCTGCAGCCCGATCGGGCCCAGCTTCTGCGCCGCGCCGGGCGTGTGGTTGTACGGGGGCCCGTACTCGGCCGTTCCACTGGTGCCAGCGAGTTCGGCGACGGTGGTCGCCGTGAAATCCCCGCCGGCCGCCCGGGACCAGGAAGCCAGGGTCACCGGCTTGACGTCGGGCGAGGAGAAGACGGCGGCCAGCACGGCGGTGAGGAGCGCGACAGCCACCAGGGCCATCGTGAACTCCTTGATCAGGTCGTACGGCCGGGTGGGGAAGTCGGCGGGGTCCGGCACCGCGGACTTCCGGGATCGCCGGCCCGTCACAGCTTGTTCCCCGGCGCGGGCGACGCCGTGCCGCTGTCCGCGGGATCGGTCGCTCCGATGGGCGGCACGATTCCGCGCCACCGGACCAGCAGGATGTGCCCGGCGGTCAGCAGACCGAGGACGAACGGCAGCAGCACGATGTGCCACATCAGCATCTGCCCGAAGTCCAGCACATTGAAGAACGCGCCGATACCGACCGAGTTGAGCCCGTCCTTGGCCTGCGCCCCGATCCACTGCGAATCGAAGTTCTGCTGGACCAGGTAGCCGGTGAAGGCGGTGCCCATCGCGGTGAGGAAACAGACCACGCCGCTGACCCACGTCAGCACCCGGCGGCCGCGCCAGGCCGCCATGAAGAACTTGCCCCACAGGTGGATGGCCATGAAGAACATCAGCAACTCGACGCTCCACAGGTGCAGGCTGTTCACGTACCTGCCCGCCGTCGAGACGTGCCACCAGGCGGGCCCCTCCAGCGCGAGCAACCCGCCGCTGGTGAGGACCACGATCAGCGAGGCCAGGGTGAGTACGCCGAAGACGTAGATCCACGAGGCCATGTACGCCGGCTGCGCGTCCGGCAGGAGTTTGGCCGGGGGCAGGGCCGCGACCGCCCGTCGGCGGACCGCTCCGGTCCAGCCCCCGGTGGGGGACTCGGTCGTGTAGGGCCCGGTGACCGCCGGGCCCCCGTCCGGATCGCTCATCTGCGGCCTCCGGGGAAGGGCAGCAGGAGGGCGGCGACGAACACGATCACCATCAAGCCGATGACCACGAGGTTCGCGACGGACACCTGGATGAAGCCCCAGTGCACGTAGTGCCCGGTTCCGTTCAGATCGACGGGCGCGGCAAACGCACGCCCGCGCGACAGCAGTGATCCCGGCATCGTCACGCCCCGCCTTCCCGTCCCTCGCCCGACCGTTGACGACAAGCGAAGCGCCTCCCGGAGCCCTCGGCATCCGGGCTCCCGCGGACGATGGGCCGGAAGGCCCAATCGGAACATGCGTCCGCGGGACTCGGCAGGCAGTCCGCGACGGGAGGCCCGTCCTCCCCTGTACGCCGTGGGCCGCGACACGCGGGAACCGCTACCGCGCGTCGAACGGGGGCACGATCCGGACGATGATGATCAGTGGGTCACGCGGTGCCATCAAGAAGCAGAACCAGCCGCCGGCAGCGTCCCTGCGGCGCAGACCACCTGGCCGGGGGCCGTTTCCAGGTCGCTGACATCGATGCCTGTACTGGCAAGCTCGACGAGCTCGCCGGCCAGGCCGGCGCGACGCGGTGGGCCAAGCCCCCCCCCGCCGGAGCCGTCAGCCCTCCGCCACCACGACACCGATCGGGCAGGCCACCCCCGTCCCGCCGAGCCCGCAGTACCCCGCCGGGTTCTTGTCCAGGTACTGCTGGTGGTACGCCTCGGCCGCGTAGAAAGGGCGGCCCTCGGCCGGGAGGATCTCCGTGGTGATCGTGCCGTGGCCGGAGGCGGTCAGGACCTTCTGGTAGGCGGCGCGGGAGGCCTCGGCGGCGGCGGCCTGTTCGGGGGTGTGGGTGTGGATGGCGGAGCGGTACTGGGTGCCCACGTCGTTGCCCTGGCGGAAGCCCTGGGTGGGGTTGTGGGACTCCCAGAAGGTCTTCAGGAGGCGGTCGTAGGAGATCAGCCTCGGGTCGTAGACCACGCGGACGGCCTCCGTGTGGCCGGTCAGGCCCGAGCAGACCTCCTCGTACGTGGGGTTCTCGGTGTAGCCGCCCTGGTAGCCGACCAGGGTGGTCCACACCCCGGCCGGGAGCCGCCAGAACGTGCGCTCGGCGCCCCAGAAGCAGCCCAGGCCGAAGTCGGCGACCTCGAGACCCTCGGGGTAGGGGTCCTGGAGGGGGTTGCCCAGGACGGTGTGGCGGTCGGGGACCTCGAACACAGGTGCGGGTCGGCCCTTGAGTGCCTGCTCGGGGGTGGGCAGCCGGGGCGTACGGCCGAAGAGCATGGGGTCTCCCTGTCGGTCTGGGGACTGGAGCCACCGATTCTGCGGTGGCACCGCCTACAACATGCGGGCCGCCCCTGGCATTTCCGGCCGTGCGCAGGCCCGCGCGTCCACGGGGAGAGGAGAACGCCGACAGGGTCCCGGTCAGCTCGGCAGGGTCGCCGGGCTGCCGCCGTTCGCCTCGTACCCCGCCACCGCCAGGGCGCGGTGCAGGGCGAACTCGGCGGCCGGGTCGGCGGACAGGATCCAGGGGAGGGCGCCGACGTGGCCGTCGACGTGTATCAGCTGGTCCATGGCCTCCGCCCAGCGCTCGGCCCGCACCAGGAAGAAGACCAGCAGGTGGCGGACGTGCGCCTGCATGGGGTCGTCGGGACGCGCCGCGTGCACCGCGTGGAGCGCGCCGTGGATCGCCTTGGTCACGACCTCGCTCTGGTAGAAACTGCTGACCAGGTTCACCTCGGGGAGGTGCTCGAACACCGCGAACAGCGGCATCGCGGCCAGCAGGGAGCCCTGCGGGGCGCGGGCCGCGGCGGCCTCCGCGAAGGAGTACGCCAGCTCCCGGGAGCCGTGCCACTTCGCGCACCAGTAGTGCAGGGCCGCCAGATGCGCGCCCATGTGGACGGGGGCGCGATCCAGGATCTTCAGCCACAGCTTCTCGAACTCCGGCTGGGAGTAGGCCAGTCCGCGCGCCACCGACAGCTCCACGATGTGCGGCACCGGGTCGCCGGGGGCCAGCAGGGCCGCCTGGGCGCAGGCTTCCCGGGCCTCCTCCATGATGATCCGGAACTCGTCCGTGCCGGGTTCAGACGTGCGCCACGCCTGCTGCACCAGGAACTCCGCGTGCACGGCGGCGGCACCCGCGTCCTTGGGCTGCTCGGCGCGCCACACCCGCAGCCACTGCCCGCCGGGCGTCTCGTGCACCCCGCCGGGCCGCTGCCGCAACTCCAGCGCCGCCGCGCCCGCGAAGGCCTGCACGCGCTGCCAGCGCGACTCGCCCTCGGTCTCGGTGCCGGCCAGCAGCTGCGCCGCCGCACGGTAGTCCTGCGTGCGCTGCACCAGGTCCAGGACGTCCAGCAGGTCCTGGTCGGGGCCGGGCATCCGGACGTCCAGCTCCTCCTGGCGCACGAAACCGTAGTCCGCCGGGTCGGCGGCGTCCGGGTGGTCCGGAGGCACCTGCTCGATCATCCCGCGCCTGCGCCGCAGCGTCGGGAGCAGCACGAAGCTCAGCATGAGCAGCGCCATCAGGACCCAGAGAATCGCCATGCGTCAAGCGAACCAGACGCCGGCGACAATTGGCCAACCGGTTGCCCGGACCTGTGGAAAACCCCTCCGCGGCGCCGCCCGGGCCCCGGCGTCCGTCATCGGCCCCGCGGGCGCATTACGCTCGGTCCCCATGAGCGACAGGCACATCAGTCAGCACTTCGAGACCCTCGCGATCCACGCGGGCAACACCGCCGACCCCCTGACCGGCGCGGTCGTCCCGCCGATCTACCAGGTCTCGACCTACAAGCAGGACGGCGTCGGCGGTCTGCGCGGCGGCTACGAGTACAGCCGCAGCGCCAACCCGACCAGGACGGCCCTGGAGGAGAACCTCGCCGCCCTGGAGGGCGGTCGCCGGGGCCTGGCGTTCGCGTCCGGGCTGGCGGCCGAGGACACCCTGTTGCGTACGCTGCTCAGCCCCGGCGACCACGTCGTCATTCCCAACGACGCCTACGGCGGTACGTTCCGCCTGTTCGCGAAGGTCGTCACCCGGTGGGGAGTCGAGTGGTCCGTCGCCGACACCAGCGATCCGGCTGCCGTACGGGCCGCCATCACGCCGAAGACCAAGGCCGTCTGGGTGGAGACCCCCTCCAACCCGCTGCTCGGCATCACCGACATCGCCGCCGTCGCCCAGGTCGCCCACGACGCCGGCGCGAAGCTCGTCGTGGACAACACCTTCGCCACGCCGTACCTCCAGCAGCCGCTCCCGCTCGGCGCGGACGTCGTGGTGCACTCCCTCACCAAGTACATGGGCGGCCACTCGGACGTGGTCGGCGGCGCGCTGATCACGGCGGACGAGGGGCTGGGCGAGGAGCTGGCCTACCACCAGAACGCGATGGGCGCGGTCGCCGGGCCCTTCGACTCCTGGCTGGTGCTGCGCGGCACCAAGACGCTGTCGGTGCGCATGGACCGGCACAGCGAGAACGCCACGAGGATCGCCGACATGCTCACCCGGCACGCGCGCGTGACGAGCGTCCTGTACCCGGGTCTGCCCGAGCACCCCGGTCACGAGGTCGCCGCCAAGCAGATGCGGGCCTTCGGGGGCATGGTCTCCTTCCGGGTCGAGGGCGGCGAGGAGGCGGCCGTCGAGGTGTGCAACCGGGCGAAGGTCTTCACGCTCGGCGAGTCGCTGGGCGGTGTCGAGTCCCTGATCGAGCACCCGGGGCGCATGACCCACGCCTCCGCGGCCGGCTCGGCCCTGGAGGTCCCCGCCGACCTGGTCCGCCTCTCCGTGGGCATCGAGAACGTCGAGGACCTCCTCGAGGACCTCAAGCAGGCCCTCGGCTAGTCCCGGTTCGGCTAGTCCCGGTTCCGGTCACCAGCCGGTCAGTGGTGGAGTCGTCGCACGCGGCGCACAGCAGCAGCCACAGCAGGCGGCGGGCCGCGGCCCTGCGGCGCAGCAGCCGGACGCCGCGCCGCACCGCGTCCGCGTACAGCTCCGGCGGCACCGGCGGCGGCGTCTCCTCCATCATCCGCCGTACGGTGGCCTCCCGCTGGGACCGGTTCACCCGTGCCCCCCGTCACCGCGCCGGCGCATGAGGGGCATGACGGAGCCACCGTCCGTCGCTACGGAGCCACCGGTAGTCATGACAGAGCCACCGACCGTCACGACGGAGCCACCTTCGCCTCCGGCACCGCGGGCGACCGCTTGCGGGGCGGGTGCAGCACGGTGGCCGTAGCGCGGTCGCAGATGGTGTGGACCCGTTCCAGGGACAGCCCGAGCAGCGCCGCCACCTGGTCGTCGGTCACCCCTTCGTACAGCCGCAGCACGACGATCAGGCGCTCCTGGGGCGTGAGGACGGCCAGGGCGCTGCGCGGGTCGGGGCGGGGCCGGGCGAAGCCGCCGTACTCGTGCCAGGCACCGCGGGCGAACCGTGTGGCCAGGTACTGGCGGGCGCGGTCGTAGGGGTCCTCACCGCGCAGCCGGTCCCAGCACGCGTACGTGTGCGCGAGCGCCAGCGTCAGCAGGCGCCGCGCGCGGGGGGTGTCCTGCGGAGCCTCCCCGGTGAGCAGGGTCGCGGCATGCAGCAGCCGCCCGCCCGCACCCGCGACGAACGCCTCGAACTCCCGGGCACGGCGGGCGTGTCCGGACGCCTGCCGTTCTCGCACCGCGCCTCCCCACGGGCCGTCTGGGGGCCCGCCGGCCCACGGCACACGAAAGCCGTGCGCGACGAGGGCCCGGTCTCATATGAGGCCTGTGGCGGCCCCGCGGTCAAGAGCCGTGCGGCACGCGCGTGTGCGGACCCGCTCCCTCCGGGGGCGGCGCGGGGGAGCTCAGGAGGCCGGCGGCGTCTCCGGCGCCGGCATGCCCTGGACCGTCATGCGCGCGGAGAGGGCGCTGTTGAAGCGCGTCAGGAGCGTGCAGAACGTCTCGCGCTCCTCCGGTGCCCAGTCGTGCGTCAGCTCGGCCATCAACTGGCGCCTGGACGAGCGCACTTCCTCCAGGCGGGACAGGCCGCGCGGGGACAGTTGCAGCACCACCGCGCGTCCGTCCTCGGGGTGCGACGTGCGCTTGACGAGCCCGGTGTCCACGAGTGGAGCAACCTGCCGGGTGACCGTCGAGGAGTCGATCCCCATGCTCGCGGCGAGCGCCTTGACCCCCATCGGGCCTTCCTTGTCGAGGCGGTTGAGCAGCAGGTATGCGGCGCGGTCCATGGAGTTGCGCACCTGCCCGACGCCGCCGAGCCGGGTCTGTTCGGCACGGCGGGCGAACACCGCGACCTCGTGCTGCAGCGTGTCGAGGAGACCGCTGTCACCGACGGTCGTCATGTCCATCGACATTTCAGGTGTTGTGGGCATGGCCGGGGGCTCACTTCATGAAGGGGGTGCTGGGTTGGGGGACAGGGTACGCGGCCGGGAGGCGGGCCGTACCGGCGCTGCGCAAACCGGATCTCGGAGCTTGGTCACACCGGTCGCCCACGACTGTGAACTGCGAGACTGGAGTCATGAGCTACCGCACGGCTGACTCCTTCCGGCCCGTGACCCTCGACGACGTGCGCGGCGCGCAGAAGATGCTGTCGGGAGTGGCCCGGGTGACCGCGATGGAGGGCAGCCGGCACCTGTCCCAGCTCGTCGCCGCGCCGGTGCTCCTGAAGTGCGAGAACCTCCAGCGGACGGGTTCGTTCAAGCTGCGCGGGGCGTACGTGCGGATCGCCGGACTGCTGCCCGAGGAGCGGGCCGCCGGGGTGGTCGCCGCGAGCGCCGGCAACCACGCGCAGGGCGTGGCGCTGGCCTCCGCCCTGCTCGGGGTGCACGCCACCGTGTTCATGCCGAAGGGCGCACCGCTGCCCAAGATCAGCGCCACCCGTGACTACGGCGCCGAGGTGCGCCTGCACGGTCAGGTGGTCGACGAGACCCTGGCCGCCGCCCAGGAGTACGCGGCCGAGACCGGCGCGGTGTTTATCCACCCCTTCGACCACCCGGACGTCATCGCGGGCCAGGGCACGGTCGGCCTGGAGATCCTGGAGCAGTGCCCGGAGGTGGGCACGATCGTCGTCGGCATCGGCGGCGGCGGGCTCGCGGCCGGCATCGCGGTGGCGGTCAAGGCGCTCCGGCCGCAGGTGCGGATCGTGGGCGTGCAGGCGGAGGGCTCGGCGGCCTACCCGCCCTCGCTCGAAGCCGGGCGCCCCGTGGCGATCGAGAACCCGGCGACGATGGCCGACGGCATCAGGGTCGGGCGGCCCGGCGACGTGCCGTTCGGCATCATCGACGAGCTCGTCGACGAGGTCCGCACGGTCGGTGAGGACGAGCTGTCCGCGGCGCTGCTGCTGTGCCTGGAGCGGGCCAAGCTGGTCGTCGAGCCGGCCGGCGCCAGCCCGGTCGCCGCGCTGCTCGGCGGCCCCGGCGCCTTTCCCGGGCCGGTCGTCGCGGTGCTCTCCGGCGGCAACGTCGATCCGGTGCTGCTCCAGCGCGTCCTGCGGCACGGCATGGCAGCGCAGGGCCGCTACCTGGCCGTTCGGCTGCGGCTCACCGACCGTCCCGGCGCCCTCGCCACGCTCCTCGGGGTGTTGTCAGTGGTGGACGCTAACGTCCTCGACGTGAGCCATGTACGGACCGACCCCCGGCTCGGGCTCACGGAGGCGGAGGTGGAGCTGCACCTCGAGACGAAGGGACCGGCGCACTGCGTCGAGGTCGGCCAGGCGTTGCGCGAGGCGGGTTACACGGTCATCGCCTGAGGCAGCGGCCTCGGGGTCACTCGTTCGAGTAAATCCATTGAGAGACGCGATACATCGCGTTAGTGTGTGTGGCGGATTTCTCCGAAGCATCCCCGACGACGTGGAGACTCACATGCCAGGCGCCATCTACGCCGAAGGTCTGGTGAAGACTTTCGGCGACGTAAGGGCATTGGACGGCGTCGACCTCGACGTACCCGAGGGCACGGTCCTCGGCCTGCTCGGGCCGAACGGCGCGGGCAAGACGACGACCGTCCGCTGTCTGACGACGCTGCTGCGCCCCGATCGCGGCCGGGCGGTCGTCGCGGGCATCGACGTGCTCAGACACCCCGACGCCGTACGCCGCTCCATCGGCCTCTCCGGCCAGTTCGCGGCCGTCGACGAATACCTGACCGGCCGGGAGAACCTGCAGATGGTCGGCCGGCTGTACCAGATGAAGGCCAAGGCGGCGAAGACCCGGGCCGAGGAACTGCTGGAGCAGTTCCACCTCACGGACGCCGCCGACCGGCCCACCAAGACCTACTCCGGGGGCATGCGCCGCCGGCTCGACCTCGCGGCGGCCCTCGTGGTCTCACCGCCCGTGATGTTCATGGACGAGCCGACGACCGGCCTCGACCCGCGCAACCGGCAGCAGCTCTGGGAGGTCATCAAGCAGCTGGTCTCCGGAGGGACGACCCTGCTGCTCACCACCCAGTACCTGGAAGAGGCCGACCACCTCGCCCACGACATCGCGGTCGTCGACCACGGCCGCGTCATCGCCCAGGGCACCTCCGACCAGCTCAAGGCCCGCACCGGCGGCGAGCGCGTCGAGGTCGTGGTGCACGAGCGCGAGCACATAGCGACCGCGACGGAGGTGCTGCGCGGCTTCGGCAAGGGCGACACCACGGTCGAAGAACACACTCGCAAGATCACCACGCCCGTCACCGGTGGCGCCAAGCTGCTCGCCGAGGTCATCCGGGAGCTGGACACCCGCGGCATCGAGATCGACGACATCGGACTGCGCCGCCCCACGCTCGACGACGTCTTCCTGTCCCTGACGGGACATGTGGCCGAGGCGAAGGACGAGGACACCGGCGCTGCGAAGCCCGGCACCGGGACTGGCACCAAGACCGGCACCAAGACCGACAAGGAGACCGTGAAATGAGCGCCGTCACCGACACCGCGCCGGTCGCGGCACCCCGCAACCCCGTCGGCCAGTCCGTCCGGGACTCGCTGATCGTCGCCCAGCGGAATCTGATCCGCATGTCCAGGATCCCCGAAATGGTCATTTTCGGGCTCATCCAGCCGATCATGTTCGTGGTGCTGTTCACCTACGTCTTCGGCGGCTCCATGCAGATCGGCGGCAGCACGAGCGCGACCGCCTACAAGAACTTCCTCATGGCCGGCATCTTCGCGCAGACCGTCACCTTCGCCACCGCCAGCTCCGGGGCCGGCATCGCCGACGACATGCACAAGGGCCTCATCGACCGCTTCCGCTCCCTGCCCATGGCACGCGGCGCGGTACTCACCGGGCGCACCCTCGCCGACCTGGTGCAGACGGCGCTGACCCTGCTCGTCCTCGCCGTGGTCGCCCTGCTGGTCGGCTGGCGCGTCGGGTCGGACGGGAGCACCAACGCGGCCAAGGTCCTGGCCGCCTTCGGCCTGCTGCTCCTGCTCGGGTACGCGTTCACCTGGATCGGTGCCCTGATCGGCCTGTCCGTGCGGACCCCCGAGGCGGCCACCTCCGGTGGGCTGATCTGGCTCTTCCCGGTGACCTTCATCTCCAACGCGTTCGTCGACACCGGCAACATGACTCCGTGGCTGCGTCACATCGCGGAGTGGAACCCGTTCAGCGCCACGGTCCAGGCGGCCCGCGTCCTGTTCGCCAACCCCGGTCAGTCCACCTCGGAGGCCTGGCCCATGCAGCACCCGGTGTGGGCCTCGCTGATCTACTCGATCCTGATCATCGTCATATTCCGGACCCTCGCGGTGCGCAAGTACCGCTCCGCGACGGCATGACACTGCCCCCGGCGTCGCGGGGACGCCGGGGGCAGCTCAGGAATCGTCGGCCGGACAGGCCCGGCCGCGCCAGGACGTCTCAGTCCGAGTACGGCTCGGCCTTCAGGATCCGCACCGAGGCCTTCTTGCCGTTGGGCAGCTCGTACTCCGCGTCCTCGCCGACCTTGTGGCCGATGACGCCGGAGCCCAGCGGAGACTGCGGGGAGTAGGTCTCGATGTCGGCGCTCGCGTACTCGCGCGAGGCGAGCAGGAACGTCAGGGTGTCGTCCTCGTCACCGTCGAAGGCGATCGTCACGACCATGCCGGGCGCGACCGCGCCGTCGGCCGAGGCCGGAGCCTCGCCCACCTTGGCGTTCTCCAGGAGCTGGGTCAGCTGGCGCACACGGAGCTCCTGCTTGCCCTGCTCCTCCTTGGCCGCGTGGTACCCGCCGTTCTCGCGCAGGTCGCCCTCCTCGCGCGCGGCCGCGATCTTGGCTGCGATCTCCGTGCGCGCAGGACCAGTAAGGTACTCAAGCTCATCCTTGAGCTTGTTGTACGCCTCCTGGGTCAGCCAGGTGACGTTCTCGCTGGTCTGGGTCACAGGGTGCTCCTCGTCGGTACTGGGAATACAAAGCATCGCCCTACCCAGAAGAATGTTCCTCCATGGATGGGCGAAACCACGAGCCTAACAATTCAAGCGCCGAAGGGGGAGGACATAAGCCTCCAGATTCCTGTCAGCGCAGCTCAGAGCCGACGTATTCCCGATGGCGTCAGTCGGCGTGGCAGCCGAGCAACTCGGCTGTGGTGCCCTTGGCCGTCGTACGGAGCGTGACCACCCGGTCGATCCGTGTGGCGGATCCGGAGAAGCGGAAGTCCGCCCGGCCTACCTCGCCGCCGTCGGCGGCCTGGGAACGCAGGGTGCAGTAACCGGAGACGCCGGAGTCCTTGTGGACCTCCAGATGCGCCTTGACCGCGTCGTCCGAGGCCTGGAAGGTGATCACCTGGGCGCTGATCTCGTTCTGGGCGACGTAGTGGTAGGCGAAGTAGCCGATCAGCGCCAGCAGAGCCGTACCGAAGACCACCGCGGCGACCCTGAGCCTGCGGTCGGCGCGCTCGTCCGAGGAGCGGCCGTAGCGGCCCTCGGGGAGCCGCGTGCTCGCCGTGCTCATGATCGTCCTCTCCGTGGAATTATTCGCCCGCCGTTTCGGTCACTATAGAAGCCGCCCGCCCGCCACCCGACCGCCGCCCCGCAAGGATGTCCCCGCGGGACGGCACCTGTTGGATCGCACCCGCAGACACGGGCGCCGAGTTACGAGGATTGAGTCTTGACTGACCAACTGCGACTGATGGCCGTCCACGCGCACCCCGACGACGAGTCGAGCAAGGGCGCGGCCACCATGGCGAAGTACGTGTCGGAGGGGGTGGACGTGCTGGTGGCGACATGCACCGGCGGGGAGCGAGGCTCCATCCTCAACCCGAAGCTCCAGGGCGACAAGTACATCGAGGAGCACATCCACGAGGTCCGCAAGAGGGAGATGGACGAAGCGCGCGAGATCCTCGGGATCAAGCAGGAGTGGCTCGGCTTCGTCGACTCCGGCCTGCCCGAGGGCGACCCGCTGCCCCCGCTGCCCGAGGGCTGCTTCGCCCTCGAGGACGTCGACAGGGCGGCCGGTGAGCTGGTCAAGCAGATCCGCTCGTTCCGCCCCCAGGTGATCACCACCTACGACGAGAACGGCGGCTACCCGCACCCCGACCACATCATGACCCACAAGATCTCGATGGTGGCGTTCGAGGGCGCGGCGGACACCGAGAAGTACCCGGAGGGCGAGTACGGCCCGGCGTACCAGCCGCTGAAGCTGTACTACAACCAGGGCTTCAACCGCCCGCGTACCGAGGCCCTGCACAAGGCGATGCTCGACCGGGGACTGGAGTCCCCCTACGGCGAGTGGCTCAAGCGGTGGAACGAGATGGAGCGCAAGGAGCGCGTGCTCACCACGCACATCCCCTGCGCCGACTTCTTCGAGATCCGTGACAAGGCGCTCATCGCGCACGCCACCCAGATCGACCCGGACGGCGGCTGGTTCCGCGTCCCGATGGAGGTCCAGAAGGAGGTCTGGCCGACGGAGGAGTACGAGCTGGCGAAGTCCCTCGTCGACACCTCCCTCCCCGAGGACGACCTCTTTGCGGGCATCCGCGACAATGCCTGACATGAGCGCGAGCCTGGCACTGACGCACCTCGTCCCCCTCGCCAAGGAGGTCGACGAGAACAAGGTCACCCCCGGCGTCCTCGGCTTCATCGTCTTCGCGGTGATGGCCGTGGCCGTCTGGGGCCTGATGAAGTCCATGAACAAGCACATGCAGAAGGTCGACTTCAAGGAGGCCCCGGACACGAAGGCGGAGGCCGGGGCCGCCCCGGCCGACGACAAGCCCCGGCAGGGCTGACCGGGGTTCACCGCCCGGCCGGCACCGGGACGCCCATCACCTCCCGGGCATGCCGGTCCGGCACCATCCCCAGCCGCCACGCCTGCCAGCCCGCTTCCAGGTCGACACCCCGTTCCAGGAGCAGTTGGCAGGCGCCGACGTAGTCGTCCAGCTTCTCGTCCCGGGCCGGGTGGCCGGCCCGGGCGAGCTGGGCCAGTTCCTCTTGGGCGACCGCCGTGCCGACCTCCACCCCGCCGGGGGACGCGTACGGCAGCAGGGTGCAGCGCAGGAAGCGGGCCCAGTCCTCGCCCCGGCGGTCGCCGTACCCGGTGAAGAGCTCGAGGGCCTCTTCGCACAGGCTGAGGGCCTGCTGGACTCGGGCGTTTCCCGCGTCGACGACCGCCAGCTCCAGGCAGGTCCAGGCCTCGCCGTGGCCGACGCCGATGCGCTGGAAGTCGGCGCGCGCGTCGACCAGGAGCTGGCGGGCGAAGCCGGAGTTGCGCAGCGAGCCCGTCTGGGCGGCGCGCTGGTCGCGGGTGACGCGGGCCGAGTGGTGGCGGGCGCAGGCCAGGCCGTAGACGTCCCGCATCCGCGAGAACATCGTGCGGGAGCGCTCCAGCTCACGGACCGCCTGGTCCAGGCCGCCGGTCTCCTCCAGCGCCAGGCCCAGGTGGAAGCCCGTCCAGGCCTCGCCGCGCGCGTCCTCGTTGTCCCGGTGCCGGACGGCGGCCTGGCGCAGGCCCTCCACCGCCGCGGACGCGTCGCCGTCGACCAGACGGGCCCGGGCCAGCTGCGTCAGGGCCCAGGCCTCGCCGCGGGCGTCGCGGGTGCGGCCGTAGCGGTCGAGGGCGGCGCGCAGCTCCGTCTCCGCCCGCGGTACGTCGCCGAGGCGCAGGGCGAGCTGGCCGAGCTGGAAGTGGGCCCAGGCCTCGCCGTGCACCGAGCCGCCCTCGCGGTGCAGGACGAGGGAGCGGGTCAGCAGGTCCAGGGCTTCCGGCAGCCGGGCGCGGTCGCGCTGCACGGCGGCCAGCGCGTGCATCGTCCAGGCCCGGTCCGTGGCCAGCTCGGGCGCCGCCTGGAGGGCCAGGGCCTCCTGGAGCTTGGCCGCCGCCTCCGTGAGGTTGCCCTGGTGGTGGAGCGTGATGCCGAGCGAGCACAGGGCGCGGGCGGCGCCCGCGTCGTGGTGGGCCTCCAGATAGAGGTCGACCACGGACGTCAGGGTGGCGCGCGCCTTGTCCAGCTCACCGAGCTGGCGGGCGGCGATGCCGGTGCGCCACTGCACGGAACGCACCAGCAGGCCCTGGTCGACGGAGTGGGCGAGCTCGCTGATCTCGCCGAGCCGGTAGAGGTCGCCGCGCAGCAGGCAGTAGTCGCACAGGGCGCCGAGCAGGTTGAGCACCGCCGACTGGTTCACGCCCTCCGCGTGGCGCAGCGCGGCGGTGATGAAGCTCGACTCGTCGTCCAGCCAGCGCAGCGCCTCGTCGAGCGAGGTGAAGCCGTGCGGGCCGAAGCGGTCCGAGCGGGTCGACATGTTGCCGTCGACCAGGCGGAGCACGGAGTCGGCGAGTTCCGCGTAGTTCACGATCAGGCGTTCCTGCGCGGCCGTCCGCTCGGCCGGGTCCTCCTCGTCCAGCAGACGGGCGTGGGCGAAGGCGCGCACCAGGTCGTGCAGCCGGTAGCGGTGGCCGCGGACGTGGTCGATCAGGCCGGCCCGGGCGAGGGTGACGAGATGACGGGTGGCTTCGGCCTCGTCGGTGGCGAGCAGCGCGGCCGCGGCGGCGGCGCCGAGGGAGGCCCGGCCGGCCAGCGCCAGCCGCCTGAGCAGCCGCCGGGCCGGCTCCGGCTGGTCGGTGTAGCGCAGCCACAGCACACGCTCGACCGGCTCGACCGGGCCGTATGCCGCCAGGTCCGTGGCCAGTCGGCGGGCCGACCGGGGGCCCAGGCTGGAACCCGCGATGCGCAGTGCCAGCGGCAGGCCCCCGCACAGCTCCTGGATCCGCTCGCCGGCCTCGGCGTCATAGGGGTCCGAGGTGTCCTGCGCGGCCGCGGCCAGCAGCTCCTCCGCGCCCGCCGCCTCCAGGGGCTCGACCGGGAGCTGGTGCACCCAGGCCGGCAGGTCCGCCGGCAGGTCGAGGGGTTCGCGCGCGGTGACCAGGACCAGGCTGTCGGAGCGGTCGGGAACGAGGGCGCGGACCTGCTCGGCGTCCGAGGCGTCGTCCAGCACGATCGTCACCGGCAGACCTGTCAGATGCCGGTGGTAGAGCTCGCTCAGCCGCTTGACCTGCTGGTCGGGGGAGGACCGCTCGCGGAACAGCAGCTGTTCGCGGGGCGCGCCGAGCCGGTTGAGCAGGTGCAGCAGCGCGTCCCGGGTGGACAGCGGCGGCTCCTGGCTGTCGCCGCGCAGGTCGACGACGACCGCGCCGCGGAAGTGGTCCTTCAGGTCGTGCGTGGCGCGGACAGCGAGGGTCGTCCGGCCCGAGCCGGGCGCCCCGTGCAGGACGACCACCGTCGGCCGGGTCTCGGTCGTCGCCCGGGCCGCCCGCACCCACTGCCGGATCCGGGCCATCTCCCCCCGCCGCCCCGCGAACGGCCCGGCGGGGGCCGGAAGCTGGGCGAAGGAATGTTCGAGCACCGTGCGCCTGCGGGCCGCCGCGCTCTTGTCCGTACCGCGCAGCGGGGGCCCGTTCTTCCTCGGTCCCGTGGAAGCGCTGAGCACCCGCTGCTGGTCGAAGAACGGACGGACGCCCCGTACTTCCAGCGCGGTCAGCCACTGCAGGCGCAGCTGTTCCGGCCCGCCCGGCTGGCCGGCCGCACCGGCCCGGTGGTGGGCCGCGGGCAGGTGGGAGCCGGCGACCTTCATGACGGTGGCCGCCGCGCCCACGACCCCGACGGCGACACCCGCACCGAACGCGGTCCCCGTGCCGGTGCCGAGGGACAGGTCGGCCATGATGGCCGCGACCGCCGCGACCCCCGCCACCAGCAGGGGGGTTCCGGCGCCCTCGCGCGCGTACCGCTGGCCGAAGGTGAGCCGTCCCGCCTCCGCCTCGTCGAGGGCGCGCGTGTACGCCTCGTACTCCTCGGCGGCCGTTCTGGCCATCGAGTCCAGTGCGCCACGCGCCCGTGACAGCAGCACCTGCCCGTCGACCCGTCCGCCCGAGCGCCGCACCTCCTCCTCCACGGCCCGCACCACCAGCCGCTCGGCCTCCGCCCGATGGCCGTCCCGCATGTCCCGTCCCCCTCCGGCGGCAACTCCTTTGCCTACGAGTGTCCTTCGGGAGAGGCGGGAGCGCGAGAGGGCCGACGATCACGGAGCGCCAGAAGCAGGCAGGCGGTGGCCAGCGCGGCCTCCGCCACCGCACAGGCGGCCGCCTGGAACAGAGCGGCGCCCGAGGGCGCGGTGGTGAGGTCGAACCAGGCGTCGAGAACGGCGACGGCGGCGGTGGCGGAGGCGGTGAGACGGGCCCGGGCGTCACCGCGCAGGCCCAGGAACGCGGTGGCGGCGCAGCCCGTGGCCATGAAGACGTCGAGGCCTATCCAGGCGAGCGACCAGTGCCGGACCTCCGTGCTCGCGGGGAGGGTGAGGCCGAGCACCACCATCCACGGCACCAGCAAGGCCGCGGCCGCGCCAAGCAGGAGCAGGATCCGTTTCGTTCGCATGTCTCCACCCTAGACCACAGAGAAAATTCTGCAAAGAAAATTCTGCGGACATCGCCCGGGAGAGCGATGGCCCAGGGCTACCGTGTTCCCATGTCCGTCCCCGACCCCACCACCGGGCCCGAACTCACCGGCCTCGAACGCACCGCTCTGTACAAGTCCCTCGGCAACCCGCTGCGCCGCCGGATCCTCGACTACCTCGGCCGGCACACCGAGGCGAACTCCACCGTGCTCGCCCGCGAACTCGGCGAAAGCTCCGGCACCACCAGCTACCACCTGCGCAAACTCGCCGAGCAGCGGCTCATCGAGGAGATCCCGGAGAAGTCCGGCGGCCGCGAACGCTGGTGGCGGGCCCTGCCCTTCAGCCACACCACGCCCGACCCGGCCACGATGTCCCCGGAGGAGTACGCGGCCGCCGAACACCTCGCCCTGCTGAAGATCGAGGTCGACACCCGGCTCTTCCGCCGCGCCCACGAGGAGTACCGGGGGCCGCAGGGCTGGGCCCAGGTGCAGCGCACCGGCGCCTGGATGACCAAGGAGGACCTGCACGCGTTCGTGCGCGCCTATCAGGGACTGCTGGACCGCTACGGCCACACCCGCGAGGACGCCCCCGAAGGGGCGCGCCACGTGAACCTGCGCTTCTACGCCGCGCCGGAACCCGTGGGAGAGTGGAACCGTGAACCGACTGGCCCATGAGACCTCCCCGTACCTGCTCCAGCACGCCGACAACCCCGTTGACTGGTGGCCCTGGTCGGATGCGGCGTTCGAGGAGGCCCGCAAGCTCGACAGACCGGTGCTGCTCAGCGTCGGTTACAGCAGCTGCCACTGGTGCCACGTCATGGCGCACGAGTCCTTCGAGGACCAGGCCACCGCGGCCTACCTGAACGACCACTTCGTCAGCGTCAAGGTCGACCGCGAGGAGCGCCCCGACGTCGACGCCGTCTACATGGAGGCCGTCCAGGCGGCCACCGGCCAGGGCGGCTGGCCCATGACGGTCTTCCTCACCCCGGACGCCGAGCCGTTCTACTTCGGCACCTACTTCCCGCCCGCCCCCCGGCACGGGATGCCCTCCTTCCGGCAGGTGCTGGAAGGCGTCCGGCACGCCTGGAGCGAACGCAACGACGAGGTGACCGAGGTCGCCGGGAAGATCGTGCGGGACCTCTCGCAGCGGGAGATCGGCTACCGGACGGAGCAGGTCCCCGGCGAGGAGGACCTCGCCCAGGCCCTCCTCGGTCTCACCCGCGAGTACGACCCGCAGCGCGGCGGCTTCGGCGGCGCGCCCAAGTTCCCGCCGTCCATGGTCCTCGAGTTCCTGCTGCGCCACCACGCCCGCACCGGCGCCGAGGGCGCCCTGGAGATGGCGCGGGACACCTGCGAGCGCATGGCGCGCGGCGGGATCTACGACCAGCTCGGCGGGGGCTTCGCGCGGTACTCCGTCGACCGCGACTGGACCGTGCCGCACTTCGAGAAGATGCTGTACGACAACGCCTTGCTCTGCCGGGTCTACGCGCACCTGTGGCGGGCCACCGCCCGCGGAGCCGCCGAGGGAGGCAGCGACCTCGCCCGGCGGGTCGCCCTGGAGACCGCCGACTTCATGGTCCGCGAACTGCGCACGGCGGAGGGCGGGTTCGCCTCCGCGCTGGACGCCGACAGCGACGACGGCACCGGGCGGCACGTCGAGGGCGCCTACTACGTGTGGACGCCGCGGCAGCTGACGGACGCCCTCGGCCCCGAGGACGCCGAACTCGGCGCCCGGTACTTCGGCGTGACCGAGGAGGGCACCTTCGAGGACGGCAAGTCCGTGCTGCAACTCCCCCAGCAGAACGGCGTGTTCGACGCGGACAGGATCGCGTCCGTCCGTGAGCGCCTCCTGCGCGTGCGGAGCGGGCGCCCCGCCCCCGGCCGCGACGACAAGGTGGTCGCCGCCTGGAACGGCCTCGCCATCGCGGCCCTCGCCGAGACCGGCGCCTACTTCGACCGTCCCGACCTGGTCGAGGCCGCGGTCGACGCCGCCGATCTCCTCGTACGGCTGCACCTGGACGAGCACGGCCGCCTGACCCGCACCAGCCGCGACGGCCGGGCCGGCGCCAACGCCGGTGTGCTGGAGGACTACGCCGATGTCGCCGAGGGCTTCCTGGCGCTGGCGTCCGTGACCGGCGAGGGGGCGTGGCTGGAACTCGCCGGGCTGCTCCTCGACCAGGTGATCACCCGTTTCACCGACCCGGCCGGCGGCGCCCTGTACGACACCGCCGCCGACGCCGAGCGGCTGATCCGCCGGCCGCAGGACCCCACCGACAACGCCACCCCCTCCGGCTGGACCGCCGCCGCGGGAGCCCTGCTGGCCCATGCCGCCCACACGGGTTCCGAAGCCCACCGGGCCGCCGCCGAGAAGGCGTTGGGCGTGGTGAAGGCGCTCGGCCCGCGCGTCCCGCGGTTCATCGGGTGGGGTCTGGCCGCCGCGGAGGCCCTCCTCGACGGGCCGCGCGAGGTCGCCGTCGTCGGTCCCTCCCTCGACGATCCGGCCACGAGGACCCTGCACCGCACGGCGCTTCTCGGCACCGCCCCGGGTGCGGTGGTCGCCGTCGGCACCCCGGACGGTGACGAGTTCCCGCTGCTCGCCGACCGCCCCCTGGTGGCCGGTGAACCGGCCGGGTACGTCTGCCGCAACTTCACGTGCGACGCGCCGACCACCGACCCGGAGCGGCTGCGCGCCGCCCTGAACGGCTGAACAGCGCGCGGAACACGTGGTACGCGGTGGCGGAACCGGGCAGCCCGGGCGTGGCTCGTTCCGGCGCTGTCGGCCCCGGGCGCGACCCGCGCGTCCGGGTGTCGTCGTCGACACCCGCGGTGCGCCTCCAGGGCCCGGCCGCGCTCACACCACGGCGGCCCGCGGAAGGGATTCGACCGGTTAGCCCGGCTGGCCCCGGTCCGTGAACTCGGCGAGGGCGCGCTCCACGATGGCCTCCAGCTGGTCGTGGTGCGCGCCCTTCCAGTAGGCGCGACCGCACTGCGCGCACTGGGCGAAGGCGTCGTACGACCGCCGGGTGCCGTGCTCGAGCCGGTCGGCGACCTCCGCCTTCGTGGCGTCCCGCAGCTCGCCGTTGCACGTGGTGCAGCGGGTCCAGGGCCGCAGGGCGGGCTGGAAGCGGTCGAGGACGTCGCGGAGCTGCTCCTCGGGGCGGGTGCTGTAGACGTACGCGCCCGCCCACAGTTCGCGGCGGCGCAGCAGGCCCCGGTCACGGCTGAGCATGACCCGCCGCTCGGCCGCCGAGCGGGCGGCCAGCGCCGGGTCGCCGATGTCCGTCGACTCGTACGCCGTGTCCACGCCGAGCAGGCGCAGCCGGCGGGCCAGCGTGCCGAGATGGACGTCGAGGAGGAAACGCAGGGGCGCGCCGGGCACCCGCTGGGGGCGCTCGACCGCCCGTACGTCCACCCGCTCGCCGGCCGCGGGGACGTGCGAGGCGGGCACCTCACGCCCGTTCACCACGAGCGCGCCGACCTCGGTGAGCGGGACGCCGAGGGACTCCACGACGTGCCCGAGGGACGAGACGCCGTCGGTGGGGAGCGCGGTGGCGCCCAGGCGCCGGGCGTGCGGCACGAACAGCCGCAGCTCGGGGGCGACTTCGACGTGGATCTCGGGACCGTTCACCTGGTCAGGATCGCACGGCAGGGAGGCGAGGCCTCAGCGGTTTCCGGTGGGCAGACCGCGTTCCATGACGTCCAGGGCGCGGTCCATGAGGTCACGGAGGTCGCCCTGGTAGCCGTTCTCCGCCCAGTACATGGAGACCTCCATCAGCCCGCCGACGAGGGACATCGCCCGGACCCGGACCTCCAGGGAGTCGGATGCCAGGCCGGTGCGGTCCGCTATCGCCGCGCAGAGCAGCCGGCCGGTGGCCGACATGCTCTCCATCATCCGGGAGCGGATCGCCGGCACCTCGACCCCGAGGCGGGCCCGCAGCCGGGCCACCTCCGGGTCGTCCTGCATCCCGGCGGCGACGGCCTTGCGCATCACGTGCCGCAGGGATTCGGCCCACGGTTCGTCCGTGGGCCGGGCGCGCAGTTCCTCGAGGAGGACCTGGTCGTACTCGTCCGTGAGGACGATGTCCTCCTTGGTCGGGAAGTACCGGAAGACGGTCGACGGCGAGACCTCGGCCCGGTCGGCGATCTGCTCGATCGTGGTGGCGTCGTACCCCTGCTCCTCGATCAGGGCGTACGTCGCCGTGCGGATCGCCTCACGGGTCTTGATCTTCTTCCGCTCGCGCAGGCCCAGCTGCGGGCGGTCGGCCGGGGAGGAGGTGCGTGCCGTCATGGGGGTCATTGTCAGGCATCCGGTTCGGGCACGACCACGCCCGGGACGCCCCCCTCCGGCACGGGAGCCCGGCCGGCCGGGGCGGGGGCGGGGAGGTCGCCGGGCCGGGGCGGTGCGGGGAGCGTGCCGTTCGTGGCCGGTTCGGGGGCGTGGAGTTCTGGGCCGGTGGCCGGGGCGGAGGGCTTGGCGGCCGTGGTGGGGGTGGACGGCGTGCCGGTCCTGGCCGGGGCGGTGGCCTGGTCGGCCGGGGCGGCGGGGAGCGTGCCGTTCGTGGCCGGTGCGGTGGGCAGGAACGCTGCGGCCGGCAATGCTGCGGCCAGGGAGGCGATGCCGCACACCAGCAGGACCAGACCCATGCCGTGCACGTAGGCGTCGTTCGCGGAGGCCGCCAGGCGCGCCGCGGGTCCGGGGCCCGCCTTCTCGGCGACGATGTGCGCGGCGACCACCGAGTCCCCGGCGGTGCGCGCGGCCCCGGCGGGCAGCCCGCTGACGTCCAGCCGGTCGCGGAAGGCGCCCGCCAGCAGGCTGCCCAGCAGGGCGATACCGATCGACGTACGCGTCAGCCGTCCACTGCTGCTCGCCGGTGGTGGCGCCGAGCTGTTCCGCCATGGTCGGCAGGGCCACGTTCAGGATCGTCATGTCGAAGCCGAGCACCAGCATGCTCGCGACCAGGGCTCCGAGGGCCCACCAGCGGCGTGGGTCGCGCCGGGTCTCCTCGATGTTCGTGACAGTAGGCATGAAATGACAGCAACTATCAAATCCTTGTCACCGTCAATATCCAGCGAGTGTCATGGCATGAAAAATGGCCACGGCTCGAGAGCCGTGGCCACGGGGCGGAGGAGGGGCTCAGCTGTGCTGGTACGCCACCAGGGAGATGCCCACGTAGTGGACGACGAAGGCGGCCAGGGTGAGGGAGTGGAACACCTCGTGGAAGCCGAACCAGCGCGGTGACGGGTTGGGCCGCTTGATCCCGTAGATCACGCCGCCCGCACTGTAGAGCAGGCCGCCGACGACGACCAGGACCAGCACGGCGATGCCCCCGGTGCGCAGGAAGTCGGGCAGGAAGAAGACGGCCGCCCAGCCCATCGCGATGTAGCAGGGGGTGTAGAGCCAGCGCGGGGCGCCGACCCAGAAGACGCGGAAGACGATGCCCGCGGCCGCCGCCGCCCAGATGCCCCAGAGCAGCCACTGTCCCTTGGCGCCCGGCAGGAGCAGCATCGTCAGCGGGGTGTAGGTGCCCGCGATGATCAGGAAGATGTTGGCATGGTCGAGTCTGCGCAGGACGCCGTCCATGCGCGGGCTCCAGTCGCCCCGGTGGTACAGCGCGCTGACGCCGAACAGCAGGCAGGCGGTCAGTGCGTAGATCCCGCAGGCGATCCGGCCGCGGGTCGAGTCGGCGAGGGCGGTGAGGATCAGGCCGGCGACGAGCGCGGCCGGAAACATACCCAGATGAAGCCAGCCGCGGAGCTTGGGCTTGACCGGGTGCGGCAGGGAGAGCTCGACGGGACCGTGGCCGGCGGCCGGCCTGTCCGCAGGCGAGTCGGGGACGGACGCAGTCATGACCGTCATCGTACCTACGGAGCCGTAAGTCGCGGGCGAGTCCCGGTCGATGGCCGCCGGAGAGTGGCCATCCTCTCACGGGCCGCGCGGAGCCGCAGCGCAAAAAGTCTCCCAGGCGAACCCAACGTGCACGCAAAGGATCCCGGAGTTATCCCGGAAGGGTGCGGCTAACCGTGGCGTTCCTCACGTCGCTCACTTGTGAGGCGGTCTGGACAGATGCGCAGTACCATCGGATGATCAAATGAGTGCGGTCGGCACCGGATGAGCGGCTACGAAGCGTCCGGGCCGCAGCCCCCACGGGGCCAAAAGGAAAAAATCCCTCATTTAGGAGCAATCGTGGCGCGCGACATCGCGGCTCCCCCCGTCATCCCCACCCACCACCAGGAACTGATCTCGTGGGTGAACGAGATCGCCGAACTGACGCAGCCGGACAACGTGGTCTGGTGTGACGGATCCGAGGCCGAGTACGAGCGACTGTGCGAGGAGCTCGTCACCAAGGGGACCTTCAAGAAGCTCGACCCCGTCAAGCGCCCCCACTCCTACTACGCCGCCTCCGACCCGACCGACGTCGCCCGGGTCGAGGACCGGACCTTCATCTGCTCCGAGAAGGAGGAGGACGCGGGGCCGACCAACCACTGGAAGGCGCCCGCGGAGATGCGGGACGTCTTCCAGGGCGAGAACGGCCTGTTCCGCGGCTCGATGCGGGGCCGCACGATGTACGTCGTGCCCTTCTGCATGGGACCGCTCGGCTCACCCCTGTCCGCGCTCGGTGTGGAGATCACGGACTCGGCGTACGTCGCCGTGTCGATGCGCACGATGACCCGCATGGGACAGCCGGTCCTGGACGAACTCGGCGACGACGGCTTCTTCGTCAAGGCCGTGCACACCCTGGGCGCTCCGCTGGAGCCCGGCCAGGAGGACGTGCCCTGGCCCTGCAACTCGACCAAGTACATCTCGCACTTCCCCGAGAGCCGCGAGATCTGGTCCTACGGCTCCGGGTACGGCGGCAACGCCCTGCTCGGCAAGAAGTGCTACGCCCTGCGCATCGCCTCCGTCATGGCGCGCGACGAGGGCTGGCTGGCCGAGCACATGCTGATCCTCAAGCTCACGCCGCCGCAGGGGGAGTCGAAGTACGTGGCCGCGGCCTTCCCCTCCGCCTGCGGCAAGACCAACCTCGCCATGCTGGAGCCGACGATCTCCGGCTGGACGGTGGAGACGATCGGCGACGACATCGCCTGGATGCGGTTCGGCGAGGACGGCCGCCTCTACGCGATCAACCCCGAGGCCGGCTTCTTCGGCGTCGCGCCCGGCACCGGTGAGCACACCAACGCCAACGCGATGAAGACGCTGTGGGGCAACGCGGTCTTCACCAACGTCGCGCTCACCGACGACGGCGACGTCTGGTGGGAGGGCATGACGGAGGAACCGCCCGCCCACCTGACCGACTGGAAGGGCAACGACTGGACCCCGGAGTCGGCCACCCCCGCCGCCCACCCCAACGCCCGTTTCACCGTCCCGGCCGCGCAGTGCCCGATCATCGCGCCCGAGTGGGAGGACCCCAAGGGCGTGCCGATCTCGGCGATCCTCTTCGGCGGCCGCCGCGCCAGCGCCGTACCGCTGGTGACGGAGTCCTTCGACTGGAACCACGGCGTCTTCCTCGGCGCCAACGTGGCCTCCGAGAAGACGGCCGCGGCCGAGGGCAGGGTCGGCGAACTGCGCCGCGACCCCTTCGCGATGCTGCCCTTCTGCGGCTACAACATGGGCGACTACATGGCCCACTGGGTCGACGTGGCCAAGGACAAGGACCAGGCCGGGCTGCCGAAGATCTACTACGTCAACTGGTTCCGCAAGAACGACGAGGGCAGGTTCGTCTGGCCCGGCTTCGGCGAGAACAGCCGCGTCCTGAAGTGGATCGTGGAGCGCCTGGACGGCAAGGCGGAGGGCGTCGAGACCCCGATCGGCGTGCTGCCGACGCGTGCGGCCCTCGACACGAACGGGCTCGACCTCGCCGACTCGGACCTCGACTTCCTGCTCACGGTCGACAAGGAGGTCTGGCGCGAGGAGGCGTCCCTGATCCCCGACCACCTCAACACCTTCGGCGACCACACCCCGAAGGAACTGTGGGACCAGTACCACGCCCTGGTGTCCCGCCTGGGCTGACCCGACGCTCCGCCGGGGGCCGGACGCGCGACGGCTTCGTCGCGCGTCCGGCCCGTTCCGCGGTCTGTCCGAGTTGTTCCCGAAATACCGGGCGCCATGAATTCCGAATGCCATGGGTGGCGATAGGGCTGCATTCTCGCGGTGTCGCCTAAGGTGCTGCCATGCGCGGAATTCTCCTGGCCGGAGGCACCGGTTCGCGATTGTGGCCGCTGACCCGCTCGGTGTCCAAACAGCTGTTGCCGGTCTTCGACAAACCGATGGTCTATTACCCGCTCTCCACCCTGGTGATGGCCGGTGTCCGCGAGATCCTGATCGTCACCACCCCCGAAGACCAGTGCCAGTTCCGCCGCTTGCTCGGCGACGGAAGTCAACTGGGGCTGCGACTCGAATACGTGGCGCAGGAACGCCCGCAAGGAATTGCGCACGCCCTGGTGCTGGGGGCTGATTTCGTCGGTGACCGCTCCGTCGCCCTGATTCTGGGCGACAACATCTTCCACGGGAGCGGCCTCGGCACCCGGCTGGCTCGCGGCGGTGACGTGACCGGCGGCAGGGTGTTCGCGTACCAGGTGGCGCATCCCTCGGCGTACGGCGTGGTGGAGTTCGACGAGCAGGGCCGTGCGGTGTCCATCGAGGAGAAACCGGCGCGTCCCCGGTCCCGGTACGCGGTGCCCGGACTGTACTTCTACGACAACCGCGCGGTGGACATCGCGCGCGGCCTGCGCCCCAGCGCCCGGGGCGAGTTGGAGATCACCGATCTCAACCGCGCCTATCTGCGGGCCGGAGCCCTCCACGTCACCGTGCTCGACCGGGGCACCGCGTGGCTCGACACCGGAACGTTCACCTCCATGGTCCAGGCCGCCGAATTCGTCCGGGTGGTCGAGGAGCGACAGGGCTGCAAGATCGGCTGCGTCGAGGAGACGGTCTGGCGCGCCGGCCTGATCGACGACGACCGGCTCAGGGAACTGGCCCGCCCCCTGCTCAAGAGCGGATACGGCCGCTATCTGCTGGAGTTGCTGGAGGGCTCCCGGCCCGTCGTCATGCCCCAAAGGGGCCCGGAGCACCTGTGCGAGGCAGACGTTCTGCCGATCGAGTGATTCTCGGGCACGGACAGGAGTCGACTATTAGTAATTCTTTAATAGGAGCCAATAATGGCGTCGTCTCTTGTCAAGGGGATGAGGCGGGCGATTGATTCGAACGTAGGAACTGTGTGTCCGCTGCCTTGTCCCCTCCCAGTCTGTGAGGAGGGTTGTCTTGAGTCGCAGAACAAGTCGAACGGCGCGGCTGAAATCCGCCACCATGGTATCGGTCGGCGCCGCCGCGGTGGCGCTCAGCGTCGCCCCGAGCACCGTGGCGATCGCCGGTGCGATGCACGAACCCGCAATCGTTCTGAAGCAGGTGGGCACGCACGACGTGCCCAAGGCGGCCGTCGCCGACGCGATCCGCAGGGCGGGCGCACATGGCGAGGCGTCGGTGCGCAGCGACAGCCCCGGCCCCCAGGGCGCGCGTGGCCCGCAGGGCCATCAGGGTCCGCAGGGCCATCAGGGTCCCCAGGGTCCCCAGGGTCCCCAGGGTGCGCAGGGCGCTCAGGGTGCGCAGGGCGCTCAGGGTGCGCAAGGTGCTCAGGGCGCGCAGGGTGCGCAAGGTGCGCAAGGTGCGCAGGGCGCTCAGGGCGCGCAGGGCGCTCAGGGTGCTCAGGGCGCGCAGGGTGCGCAGGGCGCGCAGGGCGCTCAGGGTGCGCAGGGCGCGCAGGGTGCGCAGGGCGCGCAAGGTGCTCAGGGTGCGCAGGGCGCCCAGGGTTCCGTGAGCGCCACCTACGTCAGGACCAACACCGCCGCCGGCACGGCAACCGCCACGTGCGACACCGGTGACTTCGCCACCGGCGGTGGGTATCTCGTCGCCAGCAGTGGGGCCGCGTCCGAGAACTTCCCCGGGGGCGGTACACCGCCTACTCAGTGGACCGCCACGTCCACCGCCGGTCAGACGGTCACGGCCTTCGTGGTCTGCGCGAACGTGACACCCTGACCCCCGTGTGAGGGTGCCCCCGAGGCTTCGGCCCCCGGGGCACCCTCCGCGGTGGACGCGCGGCGACAATCCTGGACCAGCCTCTAGACCAGCAGCGGGCCGCCGCAGCGCGCGGCGCCGTCCTTCACCGCGATGAGGTTGGCGACCACGTACGAGATGTTCTTCTCGCTGTGCCACTGGGACGGGAAGCAGGTGGTCAGCCGCGAACTCTGGAACCTGGCCTCCAGATCGGGCACGTACGCGCGGTACTGGTCGTCGGTGTAGTACCAGAACGAGTTCTCGTTGTAGTACGCGACATGGCTCGGGTCCTGGTACGCGCCGCGGCCGTCGGTGCTCGGAGTCGTCGTCAGGAGCATGCCGCCGGGTGCCAGCAGCCGGTAGAGCTCGTTGATCAGCGGCACCTTCGCCGGCACGTGCTCCAGGAAGTTCACGGCGCGCACCAGCCCGACGGAGTCGTCGGGCAGGTCCAGCCGGTCCGGCAGGGCCGCCACGATGTCGACCCCCTCACCCGGCTGCTTGTCCACGCCCACGTAACCGGGCGGCTTGCGGCGGGCCGCGCCGAGGTCCAGCGCGATCAGTCCCCTGCGGTAGGTCCAGGCCAGGGCGTTGGCCTCGATGTACTTGTCGTACAGCGCGACCGTCTCGCGCTGGATGTGCGCGTTGATCTCCGGGTCGCGCTGCGTGTTCGCCGGGTGCATGCGCTGGAGGTAGAGGCAGCGGGGGATGTGGTGGAAGTCGCCCACGTGGAACAGGCGGCACATCAGGTCCTGGTCGTCCAGGACGCTCCGGGTGGCGTCATACCCCCCGGCCTTCTTGTAGGCGTCCTTGCGGAAGGCCCGGACGTGGTTCGGCGCGTACCAGATGTAGGCGACGTTGTGCGGGGTCGGGGCCATGGACCTGACCTGGAGCAGCTTGCGGCCGTCGACCCGCACCTCCTCGTAGTGCCAGCCGTGCGTCTCGTTGAAGCGGCTGTCGTCCCGCTTCCCGTCCTCGGTGATCTGCGCGGTGTTGCTGTAGACGAAGACGGCCTCGGGGTGCTCGTCGAACGCCTGGCCGAGCTCGGCCAGGCACGCCTTCGCCAGCAGGTCGTCGTGGTCGAGTTCGACGAGGATCTCACCGCGGGCCAGTTCACAGGCCCGGCGCTTCGCCGCTCCGACGCCGACGGCGTCGTCCGCGATCTCCAGCCGGACCCGGTCGTCGGGGTGCTCCGGTCGCCATCGGGCGCCGTTGTTGAGCAGGACGATCCACTCCCAGTCCGGACAGGTCTGCGCCCGCAGGGTCGCGAAGCACTCGTCGAGGAAACGGGGCCGGTGGCTGGGGGTGAAGACGGAGAACCTCGGGGTGGCCGTCGACGTCATCTGCTGCTCCCTGCTCGCTGGAATGCCCTCAGGAGGCCGGCGCCGACGAGACCGTGGACGTGCCGACGGGGCCGGAGCCGAACCACCGTCACTTCCGCAGACGTTACGAGCGTCTCGGGACGGCGGTGCGGTGCGGCAGGCGGTTGCCGTGCACGGACCACCCGAATGCCCGCGTCGGAGGGGGAGCGGTGGCGGGACGTCGTGGCGGCGGCGCCGTCGTGAAGGGGTGGCGCCGTCGTGAAGAGGTGGCGCCCGGTCCGCGCGTCGCTGCGGGTGCGCGCGGACCGGGGCCGATGAGGGACCCCGCGGGGTCAGTGGGCGGCGCTGACCGGCTCCTGGGCCGCCGCGTGGGCGTCCATGCGCTCGGCCGCGAGGATCGCCGCCGCCGTGTCGGCCCGGGAGGCGGCGACGACGAGGGCGCGGCCCGCGAGGGCGTGGGCCCGCTGATGGAGCGCCGACGGCTCGGTGGCCGCGGTGGTTGACGCGCGGAGCGGAGCGCGGCCGCCCCGCAGCCGCGACACCTGTGCGGCGAGCCGCCCGGCCGCCGTGTCCAGGTCGCTGGAAGGGGCCAGCGCGCGCAGCTCGTCCGTGACGGCGAGGAGCGCCGCGAGATGGCCGGCGAGCTGGATGTCCAGTTCCTCCTCGCGCGACCGGTGGGGGAAGTCCGAGGTGGTGCCGGCCATCGTGTTCTGGTCGGACCTGCGGGAAGGCCCGGTGCGGATCGGCTCGTACATGGGAGATGGCCTCCTGTGCTCTGACAGGAAACCATCCTAGCTTGGATTTCGTCTAAAGTTGGCCGTAGCCGTCGAGGAAGGTCCCGATCCGGGTCACCGCGTCCCGCAGATCGCCCACCGACGGCAGGGTCACCACCCGGAAGTGGTCCGGTTCGGGCCAGTTGAAGCCGGTCCCCTGGACCACCATGATCTTCTCCTGACGGAGCAGGTCCAGGACCATCCGCCGGTCGTCCTTGATCTTGAAGACCTGCGGATCCAGGCGCGGGAAGAGATACAGCGCCCCCTTCGGCCGTACGCACGTCACGCCCGGGATCTGGGTGAGCAGGTCGTAGGCGACGTCCACCTGCTCCTTCAGCCGCCCGCCCGGCAGCACCAGATCGTTGATCGTCTGCCGTCCGCTGAGCGCGGCCACCACCCCGTGCTGCCCCGGCATGTTCGCGCACAGGCGCATGTTGGCCAGGATGGTCAGGCCCTCGATGTAGGAGTCGGCGTGCGCGCGCGGACCGGAGATCGACATCCAGCCCACCCGGTAACCGGCGACCCGGTAGGCCTTCGACATGCCGTTGAAGGTGAGGGTCATCAGGTCCGGGGCGACGGCCGCGGTCGGCGTGTGCGTCGCGCCGTCGTAGAGGATCTTGTCGTAGATCTCGTCCGAGCAGACCAGCAGGTGGTGACGGCGGGCGATGTCGGTCAGCCCGCGCAGCACCGCCTCGTCGTACACCGCGCCCGTCGGGTTGTTCGGGTTGATGATGACGATCGCCTTGGTGCGGTCGGTGACCTTGCGCTCCACGTCGGCGAGGTCGGGCATCCAGTCGGACTGCTCGTCGCAGCGGTAGTGGACCGCCGTACCGCCCGAGAGGGAGACGGCCGCGGTCCACAGGGGGTAGTCCGGCGCCGGTACGAGGACCTCGTCCCCGTCGTCCAGCAGGCCCTGCATCGCCATCACGATCAGCTCGGAGACGCCGTTGCCGATGTAGACGTGCTCGACGTCCGTCTCGATGCCGATGGTCTGGTTGTGCATCACGACCGCGCGGCGGGCGGCCAGCAGGCCCTTGGCGTCGCCGTAGCCGTGGGCCGTGGAGACGTTGCGGAGGATGTCCTCGAGGATCTCGGGCGGGCACTCGAAGCCGAACGCGGCCGGGTTGCCGGTGTTCAGCTTCAGGATGCGGTGCCCCGCCGCCTCCAGCCGCATCGCCTCCTCGAGCACCGGGCCCCGGATCTCGTAACAGACGTTGGCGAGCTTCGTCGACTGGATCACCTGCATGCCAGGGAGCTTACGGCCCGGTAACGCCCCATGGGCCGTGTTTTCCGACACGTGAGACGAGTCGTTTTGCCCTGTTATCGCCGGTAGCTGTCACAGGAGCCCCAGCCGTCCCTAGAATCGCAGGCCATGTCGAGCCCCGCCCAGCCGCAACCGGACAGTGAGCCCCTGCCGCACCCGCACGTGTACCACCCGTCGGCCGCGGCGGCTCCGGCGTACGAGGAGTACGTCGACCCGGCCGCCGCCCACGGCTGGCAGAACGCGTACGACGAGACGCGCGAGCTGCCGGTGATCTTCGGCGGGGAGCCGTCCGGCGGGGGTCCGGCCGGGCGCCGCCACGCCGCCGCGCGGGGCTCCGGGAAGCGGGCGGGCGGGCGGCGCGTGCGGCGGGCGGCGGTCGCCGTCGGGGCGGTGGGCGTGGTGTCCCTCGCGGCCGTGATCGCCGGGCTGCCGGGCTCGGGCCCGTCGGACGCGCCGCGCGGGCGTACGGCGTCGACGGCGGGGGACGGCGCCACGCCGCCCGCGCGTCAGGCGTCCCCGGCCGACTCCTCCGGTGCCGCGACGGCCGGCCCGCCGGAAACCGGTGCACCGGCCGCCGCCGGCCCGGAAGGCACGGCGTCCGCCGTCGGCGACCCGGCCGGCGCGCCGCGGTCCGCGAGCCCCGCCACCACCTCCGCCGGCCCTCCCGGTGCCACGTCGGCCGCCTCGGTCACCGCGGCGCCGACCGTCTCCTCGATCAGCGGCGGGTCCGGCCCGGGCAACTCCCGGGGGCATGGCCGGGGGGCCACCAAGGGTCCCAAGTAGCCCCGTTTCGTGTGGGGTTGACCCTCGCGCGGCGCGCGGTGCATTGTCTGCGGCTTATTGCCGTCACCCCTCCTCGAACATAACAATGCACATGACAAGACGGCAGGCGGCCGGAAGATCTCCGGTCGCTCACGTCTGCAGAGGGGACCCCCACATGAAGAAGCCTCTCCTTGCCGCGCTCGCGACCCTGGTGATCACCGGGGCGGGCATGGCACCGGCGGCCGCCGCCACGGCCACCGAGAGCGCCGCCGCGACCAAGGCCGCGGCACCCTCGATCAAGGCCGTCGACTTCGCAGGCACCGTGTCGCTCAGCAACTGCTCCGGCTCGGTCGTCCGCTTCCCGAACTCCGCGGACAGCGACCCGGCGCTGGTCATGACCAACGGCCACTGCCTGGAGACGGGCTTCCCGGACCCCGGCGAGGTCATCGTCAACCAGTCCTCCAGCCGCACCTTCGGCCTGCTCAACTCCTCGGCCACCCGGGTCGGCACCCTGCGCGCGAGCAAGGTCGTCTACTCGACGATGACCGACACCGACGTCACGCTCTACCAGCTCACCACCACGTACGCGCAGATCAAGAGCACCTATGGGATCAGCGCGCTGACGCTCCAGGACACGCACCCGGTGGCCGGCACCGCCATCACGGTCGTCTCCGGCTACTGGAAGCGGACCTACGCCTGCAGCATCGACGGATTCGTCTACCGCCTCAAGGAGGGCGACTGGACCTGGAAGGACTCGGTCCGCTACACCTCCGCCTGCCAGACCATCGGCGGCACCTCGGGCTCGCCGGTCATCGACAACGCCACCGGCAAGGTCGTCGCCGTCAACAACACCGGCAACGAGGACGGCGAGCGCTGCACCGAGAACAACCCCTGCGAGGTCGACGCGAACGGCACCGTGACCGTCCGCCAGGGCATCAACTACGCCGAGGAGACCTACAACATCCCGGCCTGCTTCACCACCGGCAACAAGCTGGACCTCACCCTCAGCGGCTGCACCCTGCCCAAGCCATGACAGGGGCATGACGGGCGCAGGGTGACGGACGGGACCTGACGGGCCGGCGGTCACCGGGGAGTCCGGCGGACCGCGCGGCCCGCCAGCACATCCGTCCGGCGGCCGTCCTCGATCACGAACCGGCCGTCGACGAGGACGTACGGGATGCCGACGGGCAGCGCGCGCGGCTGCTCGAAGCTCGACCCCGCCGCGACCGTCACCGGGTCGAACAGCACCAGATCGGCCCGGTGTCCCTCGCGGACGAGCCCGCGGTCCGGCAGGCGCAGCCGGGCCGCGGGCCGTGCGGTGAGGTGATGGACACACTCCTCCAGCGACAGCACGCCCCACTCCCGCACATACCGGCCGAGGTAGTGCGGGAAGGTGCCGTACGCCCCGGGATGCGGCTTGGCGCCCCGGAGAATGCCGTCCGAGCCACCCGTGTGCGTACGGTGCCGCATGATCGCCCGCACGTTCTCCTCATGGCCGACGTGCTGCAGGACCGTCGAGCCCAGCCGGTCCTCGACCAGCAGCCGCCGGGCGGTGGTCCAGGGAGCCTCGCCGCGCAGCCGGGCCGACTCCAGCACCGTACGGCCCACGTGGTCGCCGAGGGCCGGTTCGGTCACGCCGGAGATCTCGACCGTGTCCCACTCGACGGGCACGCCGTGGCAGCCGTCCGAGCCGGTGACCTCCAGCTCGTGCCGGATCCGCTCGGCCGTCGCCCCGTCCGTGAGCCGCGCGAGGAGCGCCTCCGGGCCGCCCGCGCCCGCCCAGCCCGGCAGCAGCGCCGCGAGGGTCGTGCAGGCGGGCGTGTAGGGGGAGGTGTCGAGGCTGATGTCGGCCCCGGCGGCCAGCGCGTCGTCCAGGAGGGCCGTCAGATCGGCCGCGCGGCCCTCGTTCACGCCGAAGTTCAGGGTGGCGTGGGCCAGGTGGAGCGGGCAGCCCGTCCTCCGGCTCAGCTCCACCATCTCCGCGTAACGCTCCAGGGCGCCCGCCCCGTACGAGCGGTGGTGCGGGCAGTAGTAGCCGCCGTACGACCCCACCACGCGGCACAGCCCGGTCAGTTCGGCGTCGTCCGCGTACATGCCGGGCGGGTGGGTGAGCCCGGACGACATGCCGACCGCGCCCTGCTCCATGCCCTCGGCGACCAGCTCCCGCATCCGGTCCAGCTCCCCCGGTGCCGCCGGGCGGTCCTCCCAGCCGACGACGAGCGCGCGGACCGTGCCCTGCGGGATCAGATAGGCCGCGTTCACCGCGATGCCCCCGTCCAGCCGGTCCAGGTACTCGCCCACCGACCGCCAGTCGAAGTCGATGTCGTCGCCGTACCCGTGCCGGCCGGCGATCGCCCGGCGCACCCCGTCGAGCGTACGGTCGTCGACCGGCGCGTAGGACAGTCCGTCCTGCCCGATGACCTCCAGCGTCACGCCCTGCGCGGCCTTCGCGCTGTGGTCGGGGTCGCGCAGCAGGTCCAGGTCGCTGTGCGCGTGCATGTCGATGAAGCCGGGGGACAGGACCAGGCCCTCCGCGTCCAGCTCCCGCATCGCGCGCGGGCGCTGGCAGCCCGCCGCCGCCGCCTCCTTGACGACGGCCGTGATCCGGCCGTCGTCGATCACCACGTCCGCGCGGTACGACGGCTCACCGCTGCCGTCCACGACATCGGCGTCCCGGATGACGAGGTCTTCCACGCCCGGCCTCCTAGAAGAACGTGCGGATGTAGTCGACGACCGTGCCGTCCGCCCGGGCCACCGGGATCAGCGGCCACTTGTCGAAGGACGTGCACGGGTGGGACAGCCCCATGCCCAGCCAGTCCCCGACCTCCAGGTCCGCCTCGGCGGTGGTGCGCAGCCAGGCGTGCTGGTCGGACAGCGCCGTGACCGAGACACCCGTGGCGGGCCGTTCCACACCGTCCCGGCGGACCACCTGGGCGAAGGGCAGGTGGAGGTCGTAGGCCGCGTCCCGCTTGCCCGCGTTCACGAAGGCCTGCTCCGCCGACGGGCGGGACACGACCTGCGCCCACAGCCGGAACGCGGGCTCCAGGGCGCCCTCCTCGGGCACGCGGTGGAAGGGGGTGAGCTTTCGGTAGTGGCCGTCGTCGTGCGAGACGTACGCGCCCGAGCGCAGCAACTTCAGGACGGGCAGCGACAGTTCCGGGATCCCGGCGAAGACCTCGGCCACCGCGTCGAACCAGGCGCTGCCGCCCGCGCTCACCACGATCTCGTCGAGGCCGGCCGCCGCGAACCGCCCCGCCCGGTCGAAGCCGACGGCCAGCGCGACCAGCCGCCGCAGCCAGGCGTCCACCCGCTCCGTGTCCGCCCCCGGCACCTCGCCCTCGTAACCGGCCACCCCGGCCAGCCGCAGCGTGGGCGCGGCGGCCACCGCGTCCGCGACCGCCGCGCACTCCGCCTCGGTACGCGCCCCGGTCCGGGCGCCCTCCCCGGCGGCCAGTTCGACCACCACGTCCACCGGGCGGGCGGCCCCCTCCAGCACCGCGTCCATCAGCTCCACCCCGCGCACCGAGTCGACGTAACAGACGAACCGGAAGGACGGGTCGGCGTCCAGCTCGGCGGAGACCCACCGCAGGGCCACCGGGTCGACCAGCTCGTTGGCGAGGAACACCCGCTCGGTCCCGAACGCCCGCGCCACCCGCACCTGATGCGGCACCGCGAGCGTGATGCCCCACGCGCCGTGCTCGATCTGCCGCTGGAACAGCTGGGGCGCCATGGACGTCTTGCCGTGCGGCGCGAACGCGAGGCCGTGGCGGGCCGCGTACGCCTCCATGAGCCTCAGGTTGTGTTCCAGGCGCTCCGCGGACAGGGCGAGGACCGGGGTCGTGAAACCGCCGGAGAACAGGTTGCGGCGCTGGGCGGCCAGCTCGCCGACGGTCAGGCCGTCGGCGTCCGGGGGGAGGCCCTTGAAGCGGTGGTCGACGCGTTCCCCGGCCAGCCGGGCGAGCGCTTCGATGCGCATGAGGCCTCCTCAAGCAGTGCGTTGCACTCTCTGCAATGCGCGTTGCGCATGTCGTTCACCGCTGTCTAACATCTCGGCCACCCGGGGTCAACGGCGCCCGTCGCCCCCACCCGCAACCCCGCCCGCACCGAGGAGCCACGACGACCGTGACCACCACCGGATCCCGCACGGCCACCGGCGTCGTGGACGTCGTCACGCTCGGCGAGTCCATGGTCACCTTCCTGCCCACCCGGCCCGGCCGCCTCGCGGACGTGCCGTCCTTCGACCGCGCGATCGGCGGCGCCGAGTCCAACGTGGCCTGCGCGCTGGCGTCCGCCGGTCACTCCGTACGGTGGGTCAGCCGGGTCGGAGCGGACGGATTCGGCGACCACCTGCTCGAGACGATCGGCGGCTACGGCGTCGACGTCACCGCCGTGGTACGCGACCCGGCGCGGCCGACCGGCATCTACTTCCGCACCTCCGGAGACCGGGGCACCGACGCCCACGAGGTGGCGTACTACCGGTCGGGGTCGGCGGCCTCGGCGATGTCGGCCGACACGGTGGACCTCACCGGGGTACGCGCCGGACGCGTGCTGCACCTGTCCGGGATCACCCCGGCACTCTCCCCGGACTGCCTGGCGCTGACCCGCGAGCTGACCGCCCCCCGCCCCGGCCGCCCGCTCGTCTCCTTCGACGTCAACCACCGGCCCCACCTGTGGGCCGGCGCCGACCCCCGTGTGCTGCTGGAACTGGCCCGCACCGCGGACCTCGTCTTCGTCGGCGAGGACGAGGCGCGGGAGGCCTGGGGCGTCGAGGGAGGCCCGTCCGCCGTCCGTGCCGCGCTCCCGGAACCGGAGATCCTGGTGGTGAAGCAGGGCGCGCACGGGGCCACGGCCCTGCACGCGGACGGTGCCACCTTCGTCCCGGCCCTCACGGTCGACGTCGTGGCGACGACCGGCGCCGGGGACGCCTTCGCCGCCGGTTTCCTCTCCGCCACCCTGCGCGGCCTCCCGGTCCGCGACCGGCTCCGGCACGGCCACCTCATGGCCGCCGCCGCCCTCACCGTCCCCGGCGACCTCGCCACCCCGCCCGCCCGTCGCCCGGCCACCGCCCCTCATGGAGCGTCCCCCGGAGCTGAACGCCTGGGGGCACCCCCATCGCCGCACTCCTCCTGGTTGCACCACGCCGACCGGCTGGCCGCCCTCGACGAGGAGACGTGGGGGAGGCTCCGGCTCGGCCCCGGCTGGAGACACGACGTCCCCCGGGCCGACGAGGAGATCCGCACACCGTGAGCCAGACCGTCGACCGTGCGCTGAGCATCCTGCCGCTGCTCGCCGAGGGCCCCGCCGACCTCGGCCGGGTCGCCGACCGCCTCGGCGTCCACAAGTCCACGGCCCTGCGGCTCCTGCGCACCCTCCACGAACACGGCCTCGTCTACCGCCAGTCCGACCAGCGCTACCGCCTCGGCGCCCGCCTCTTCGCCCTCGCCCAGGAGGCGATGGAGAGCCTCGACATCCGCGAGATCGCCCACCCCCACCTGACCCGGCTCAACGAGGCCTGCGGCCACACCGTCCACCTCGCCGTGTACGAGGAGGGCGAGGTCCTCTACATCGACAAGGTGGACAGCCGCTACCCCGTGCGCATGTACTCGCGGATCGGCAAGCCCGTCGCCGTCACCGTCGCGGCCGTGGCCAAGCTGCTCCTCGCCGACCTCCCCGAACCCGAGCGCCGCGCCCTCGCCGACCGGCTCGACTACCCCCTCTACACGGCCCGTTCCACCCCCAACGCCACCGCCTTCCTGCGGGAGCTGGAGAAGGTCCGCGAACAGGGCTGGGCCACCGACCTAGGCGGCCACGAGGAGTCCATCAACTGCGTGGCCGCGCCGGTACGGGGGGCCGACGGCCGGGTGGTCGCCGCCATGTCGGTCTCCGCGCCCAACGTCGTCGTCAGCGCCGACGAACTCCTCACGCTCCTCCCGCTGGTACGCCGCACGGCGGACGCCGTCAGCGGCGAGTACTCCGGCAGGACCCCGATCAAGGAAGCCAGGTGACCGGTCGGCCGGCGCGCCGGCCGTGCCCGGCCGACGCCGCCCGACTCCCGCGGTGCGGGGGTCTGTTCGGGTAGTACGAGCCGGGGCAAAGAGCGGTCCGGCTGGTTCCGGCACAGGTATGTCGTCCATACTTCCGCCGTGGAGCAGCGCATAGGTTCGAGCAGCCAGCCCCTGGAGGGCGCCGGATTCGACCCGGCCTTCATCCCCGGGCTCACCTCGCCCGTGGCGGAGGAGCCCGAGGACGCCAGGCCCGAGGAGGGGAAGGCGGTCACGGAGACGCCGGCCGACGAGCCGGCCCCCGCCGCGCAGGCCGAGGACGGGGAGGAGGCAGCGGAAGCGGACGAGGAAGCGGCCCCCGAGGGCCCCGTTTTCGAGGCCGCCGACCGCCGCGCCAGGATCGTGGCCGACCACAGAGGCGTCCGCCTGAGCCTCGACGAGGAGGCCTGCGAGTTCCGGTGGGACGAGATCGGCGCGGTCGAGACGGAGTCCCCCCGCTTCGGCAAGCGGTACACGGTCACGGTGCACACCCCGGACCGCCGTTGGTACCCGATCGAGATCGAGGCGTCGGCCAGGAGCCGCTTCAAGGAGTGGGACGAGCAGCTGGACGCCGTGCTGGACGCCTACTTCGAGGAGTAGCCCGGCAGCGCACCTCGTCGCGGTACCGGGCGTCCCCGGTGGGGGCGGGGCGGGCCCGCCCCGCCCCGCCGTGCCGTGCCGTCACCGCTCGCCGGCCCTGCGGCGGCCCGTGGGCCCGCGGCCGGTGCCCCTGACCGGCGGTCGGGGGCGTGGTTCACCACCGCGGGCGGGGCGTACCCGCCGCCGGACCGGCGCATGCTTCGGCCGGATGTTCAACGTGCCCCGTTATGACCACAGTTGTGCGAGAGCAGTTCCCATCCAGCTGCCCAAACGCTGTTCTCCGGTAACAGAGCCGTGGTTACAGTGCTCAGGTAGTCACGCAATGAAGTCGTCCCGGCGCAGCGGAGTCACCGCCGGCCGGGCCGACGGGTGTGAAGAGCGGTGGAGAGCGGGGAGCTGCGCGTGCCAACTGCCATTGCCGTGACCAGCGTCGACATGGCGCTGCCGCCGCAGGACGAGCGGACCGTGCCCGCGGTCGTGCTGCGGGACCTCGACCAGCGGCCGCTCGAGCACGCCCTGGCCGAACTCCAGGCGCTCGTCGAGCAGCACGGGCACGTCATCGTCGTGTCGTCGCAGGCCGTGCCCGAAGGGGTGACCCGGCGGCTGCACACCCTGCGCTCCCTCATGGAGAGCGACCGCATCGCCCTCTTCCGGCCCGAGCTGCCGCCCCTCGGCGTCGCCGTCCTCGCCCGCCAGCTGCGCCAGCTCGCCTCCTGCGACCTCGGTCCGGGCGTACTCGCCTCCGCCGGCCGGCTGCTCACCCACTACATCCACGCCGGCGCGGTCCTCGGCTCGGTGGCCAGGCTGGACCGGGTACCCGTCGGCCTGAAGGCGCACGCGAAGTCCTGGGTGCCGGGCACCCAGTTCGCGGTGGTCGCCCACCCCGAGCCGCAGCTCGTGCGGGTCGGTCCCGACGCCGCCCTGGCCGGCCCGGAGTTCGGCACCTGGATGCTGGTCGCCAAGGGACCGTTGCAGTCCGACTGGGTCGGCGGAGCCCTCGCCACCTCCTGGGGTGTGCAGGGCCTGCGCGAGACCGGGCTGCCCGCCGAGTCCCCGGCCTGGTGGGGGACCGGGAAGGTGACCGAGTTCTGCAGCCATCTCGCCGACCTGTCGGTGCTCTACCAACTGGTCACCTCGGTCCGGCGCGGCACCTGCCACTGGTGCGGCATCGACGTCATCGGCGACCGCTGCGTCTTCTGCTCCGCCACCCCGCCCGTCCACGAACCGCCCGCCCCACGCGCACTGGAGCAGCGAACACCCGCCTGACGGCGTACGCCGGCACCGCTCCTCGCCCGCCCCGATCCCGCTCGACCGATTCCCCCAACGAGGTTGCACGGTTCATGAACTCCCGTCAGCGCCGCGGCGTGATACTCCTGATCCTGTCGGTCCTCTGCGCTCTCGGCGCGTTCGCCGGCGTGCTCTCCGTCGTCGACGACGTGAAGTCCAAGGTCGGCCCCGAGGTCACCGCGTACCGGGTGCGCTCCGAGGTGGCGCCCTACACCGCCCTGGAAGCCGGGCAGTTCGAGAAGATCAAGATGCCCGAGCGGTGGCTGTCCTCCAACGCCGTCACCAGCCTCCGCGAGATCCAGGGCAAGATCGCCGTGACCGCCCTGCACAGGGGCTCCCTGCTCCAGACCGACATGATCGTCCAGCAGCCCGCGCTCCAGCCGGGCCAGCAGGAGGTCGCGATCATGATCGACGCGGCCACCGGCGTGGCCGGCAAGATCACCCCCGGCTCCCGGGTCAACGTCTACGCCACCTTCGAGGGCAAGAAGCAGGGCGAACCCGACCAGTCGAAGATCATCGTGACCAACGCCCGCGTCCTCGACGTCGGCGAGCTCAAGTCCCTGGAGCCCGACAACAGGAACCAGCAGCCCACCGACGCCGTCCCGATCACCTTCGCGCTGTCCACCATCGACGCCCAGCGCATCACCTACGCCGAGTCGTTCGCCCAGCGGGTCCGGCTCGCCCTGGTGGCCCCCGGCAGCGAGACCACCGTCCCCGACAAGGACCGCACGTACGAACTCGCGACGGACAAGTGAGAGGCGCCCCGCATGCCCACCAGGATTCTCCCCGCGGGCGGTGACGCGGACGCGGTCCGGTCCCTCACCAGCCTGCTCGGCCAGCTCCCGGACGCCGAACCGGTGCCGCCGGTGACGGACTCCACCCAGCTCGTCGACACGCTGGCCCGGCTCGCGGCCGAGTCCGTCGACGAACTGCCCGAGGTCGTCGTCGTACACGAGGGCATCGGCCCGGTCCCGGCCCTGGAGCTGGTCCGCGAAGTCGCCCTGCGCTTCCCCGCCGTCGGCGTCGTCCTCGTCACCTCCGACGCGGGCCCCGGCCTGTTCGCCGCCGCCATGGACTCCGGCGCCCGCGGCCTGGTCACCCTCCCCCTCGGCTACGAGGAACTCGCGATGCGGGTCCAGGCCGCCGCCCAGTGGTCCACCGGCGTACGACGCCACCTCGGCCACGGCTCCGACGTGTTCAGCGGCGTCGGCGGCACCGTCGTCACCGTCAGCGGTGCCAAGGGCGGCACCGGGGCCACCTTCACCGCCGTCCAGCTCGCCCTCGCCGCGCAGGCCTCCGGCCGGGGCACGGCACTCGTCGACATGGACCTCCAGACCGGCGACATCGCCTCCTACCTGGACATCCAGTTCCGCCGCTCGGTCGTCGACCTGGCGGCGATCACCGACATCTCCCCGCGCGTCCTCGCCGACGCCGTCTTCCGCCACGACACCGGCCTCGCCCTGCTGCTCGCCCCGGGCGAGGGCGAACGCGGCGAGGAGGTCACCGACCGCGCCGCCCGCCAGATCGTCAGCGCCCTGCGCTCCCGCTACGAGGTCGTCGTCGTCGACTGCGGCGCCCAGCTCAGCGCGGCCGGCGCGGCCGTCGTGGAGATGGCCGACACGGCCCTGCTGGTCACCACCCCGGACGTGGTCGCCGTCCGCGCCGCCAAGCGCACGGTGCGGATGTGGGACCGGCTGCAGATCCGCAAGGCCGAGGAGACCACGATCGTCGTCAACCGCCACACCCGCGGCACGGAGATCCAGCCGCCCCTCATCCAGCGCATCACCGGCACCGCGCTGGCCCGCACGGCCGTCCCCGCGGCCTTCAAGGAGCTCCAGGCCGCCGTGGACGCCGGGCGGGTCCACGAACTCGACGGCAAGAGCACCGTGAAGCAGGCCCTGTGGACCCTCGCGGGAGAGCTGGGCCTGGTCAAGACGGCCGAGCCGGGCCGCCGCGGCCGGGCGCGGGGCGAGAGGGCGTCCGGGAGCCTCAGACGCCGGAAGGAGGCGGGCGGGTGAGACGGAGGGCGGGCGACCGGGGCCAGGTCAGCGTCGAGTTCCTCGGCATGACCCCGCTGATCGTGCTGACGCTGGTGCTGGTGTGGCAGTGCGTGCTGGCGGGGTACACCTACACGCTCGCTGGGAATGCTGCCGACGAGGCGGTGCGGGCGGGGACGGCCGCGGCACCGGGGGAGCGGCAGGGCGCCTGCGAACAGGCGGGCCTGAAGCACCTGTCGGCGGCGTGGAGGGGGAATGCCACGGTGAGCTGCGCGACCGGCGGCGGCTACGTCCAGGCCGACGTCTCCCTCAAGGTGCCCGTCCTCTTCCCGGGCAGCATCGACTTCCCGGTCACGGTGCACGGGCACGCGGGCGCGGTGGAGGAGGCGAAGGACTGAGATGCCGTACGACCGCACACGACGGCGCCGCGACCGGGGCCAGGTCGCCATCGAGTACCTCGGGTTCATCCCGATCCTCATTCTCGTGGCCATGGCCGGCATCCAGATCGGGGTGATCGCCTACACCGCCCAGCAGGCGGGCACGGCGGCCAGGGCGGGGGCCCGCGCGGCGTCGCTGAGGGAGAGCGCGTCGCAGGCCTGCGCCCAGGCCGTCAGCGGCCGGCTCGCGGGCGGCATCTCCTGCCCGGCGTCCTACGGCGACCAGGAGGTCACCGTGACCGCCACCGTCCACATCCCCTCCATCGTCCCCGGCTGGGACTTCGGCGACGCCCGCAAGACCGCCACCATGCCGCTCGACCACTGACCGAGGAGCCCTGCGCCCATGAGTCTCCGCGCACGCATCAACACCCCCGAGGAGCACGGCAGCCGGGGTGAGGACGGCCATCTGGTCGCCACCTACCGGGCCAAGCTCCTGGAGGAGATCGACCTCGCGGAGATGAGCTCGCTGGCCGCCGCCGAACGCCGCGCCCGGCTCGAACGGGTGCTCGGGCACATCATCAGCCGCGAGGGGCCGGTCCTGTCCACGGCGGAGCGCTCCCAGCTGATCCGCCGGGTCGTCGACGAGGCGCTCGGCCTCGGCATCCTGGAGCCGCTGCTCGAGGACGCGTCGATCACCGAGATCATGGTGAACGGCCCGGACGCGATCTTCGTCGAACGCGGCGGCCGGGTCGAGCAGCTGCCGCTCCGCTTCGTCTCGCAGGACCAGCTGATGCAGACGATCGAGCGGATCGTGTCGACGGTCAACCGGCGCGTCGACGAGTCGAACCCGATGGTCGACGCCCGCCTGCCCTCCGGGGAACGCGTCAACGTCATCATCCCGCCGCTGTCGCTGACCGGTCCCGCCCTCACCATCCGGCGCTTCCCGCGCTCCTTCACCCTCCAGGAGCTGATCGGCCTGGGCTCGCTGGACGAGCACATGCTGTTCCTGCTGGCGGGCCTGGTGCAGGCGAAGTTCAACATCATCGTCTCCGGCGCCACCGGCACGGGGAAGACCACCCTGCTCAACGCCCTGTCCGGGCTGATCCCGGCCCACGAGCGCATCATCACCATCGAGGACTCGGCCGAACTCCAGCTCCAGCAGTCGCACGTGGTCCGCCTGGAGTCCCGCCCGCCCAACGTCGAGGGCAAGGGCCAGGTCACCATCCGCGACCTGGTCCGCAACTCCCTGCGGATGCGCCCCGACCGGATCGTGGTCGGCGAGGTCCGCGGCGGCGAGTCCCTGGACATGCTCCAGGCCATGTCGACCGGCCACGACGGCTCCCTCGCCACCGTGCACGCCAACAGCGCCGAGGACGCCCTCACCCGCCTGCAGACCCTCGCCTCCATGTCCGACGTCGAGGTCCCGTTCGTGGCGCTGCACGACCAGATCAACAGCGCCGTCGACGTCATCGTCCAGCTCACCCGGTTCGCCGACGGCGCCCGCCGCATCACCGAGATCGCCGTGCTGGACAGCCACGGCGGCGAGCCCTACCGCCTGGCCACCGTCGCCCGCTTCGACGCCCAGCCCATGACCCACGACGGCCACGTGTACGGCGGCTTCCAGTACTTCCCGCTGCCCCGGCGCACCGCCGACCGCCTCTACATGGCGAGCCAGCCGATACCCCAGGCCTTCGGCATCGCCCACACGCCGACCCAGCTCACCACCCGAGAAGCCAGGTAGGTAGGCCCATGGATCTGCACACCCTCGTCACCCTCACCACGGGCGTCACCCTGCTGACCTGCGTCCTGGCCGTGCTGGGCCTGCACGCCTACGCCGGCGGCCGGGCCCAGCGGGCGGAGCTGGTGGAACGGCTGACCCGCACCGGCCAGACCCCGGTCACCGGCCGCCGGCGCCGCTTCCGGGGCCTGGACCGGCGGCTGCGCGGCACCGCGCCCGGCCGGAAACTCGAACTCCGCCTGGCGGCGACCGGCCTCGACGTCACCCCGGGCGAGTTCTTCGCGTACATGCTCGCCGCGGTGGCGGCCCTCTGGCTGATCGGCCAGGCGACCCTGGCACCCTTCTTCGGCCCGCTCGCCGGGCTGCTGGGCGTGTGGGCGGCGTGGCAGTTCCTCAACTGGCAGCGCCAGAAACGCATCGAGCGCTTCATCAGCCAGCTTCCCGAGCTCGCCCGCATCCTGGCCAACGCCACCCAGGCCGGCCTGGCCCTGCGCACCGCCATCGGCATGGCCGCGGAGGAACTGGAGGCCCCCGCGGGCGAGGAACTCGCCAAGGTCGCCGACCAGCTGGCGATCGGCCACTCCATGGACGACGCCCTCGGCGAACTCGCCGACCGTCTCCCCTCCCGCGAACTGGTCGTCCTCGTCACCACCCTGGTCCTGTCCAACAGGGCGGGCGGACAGGTGGTCAGCGCCCTGCGCAACCTCACCGAGACCCTCGAGGAACGCAAGGAGACCCGCCGCGAGATCCGCACCCAGCTCTCCCAGGTGACCATGACCTCGTACGCCGTACCCGTCCTCGGCATCGGCGCCCTGTTCCTGATGAACGGCGTCAAGGACGGCGCCCTGGACCGCATGACCGGCTCGCCGATCGGCCAGGCCTGCGTGCTCATCGCGTTCGGGCTCTACGCGATCGGCTTCGTGCTGATCCGCCGCACGAGCCGGATCGACGTCTGAGGGGATGACCGCGGACATGGCTCTCCTCCTCGCACTCGTCGTCGGCCTGAGCGTCATGGGCGCCTTCGCCGGCGTCCGCATGTACCGCGCGGACGCCAGACTCCCCGACGACCTCGCCCTCGCCCTGGAGGTGGGCGCGACCCGAACCGGCGCCGCCCACTCCCTCGTCGACCGCATGGGCATGCGCTACGCGCCCACGGTGCTGCGTCTGATGGGCCCCAAGCAGGTCGCCAGGTACCGCCGCAGGATCGACCTCGCGGGCAACCCCGGCGGCCTCACCATCGACCGCTACGCGGCCCGCCGCGCGGTGTACGGCGCGCTGGGCGGCACCGGCTTCCTGGTCTTCCTCCTCCGCGGCCAGTGGTTCGTGGCGCTGCTCCTGCTGGCCTTCGGCGCGTTCTGGACCGAGGTCGGCATCTGGTCGGCGATCCGCGTCCGCAAGGACGTCATCGAGCGGACCCTCCCCGACTTCCTGGACGTGCTCGCGGTCGTGGTCAGCGCCGGCCTCGGCTTCCGCCAGGCCCTGGACCGCGTGGCCTCCCGGTACGAGGGCCCCTGGGCGGACGAACTGCGCATCACCCTGCGCCAGATGGACCTCGGCATGAGCCGCCGCGAGGCCTTCGCGGAACTCCGCCGCCGCAACGACTCCGAGCAGGTCGCCATGTTCGTCACGGCGCTGCAGCAGGGCGAGGAGCTGGGCGCGCCCATCGTCGACACCCTGGTCGCCCTCGCCAAGGACATGCGCCGCACGGACGCCCAGAACGCCCGCCGCAAGGCCGCCCGCGCGGTACCCCGGGCCACCCTGATGATCACCACCTTCATGGTCCCGGCCACCATGCTCCTCCTCGCCGCGGGCCTGCTGCTGGGCTCCGGCGTGAACTTCGGCTCGATCACCGGGAAGTAGACGGGGGTGGGGTGATGGCGATGGCGACGACGAGACCGCGGGCGGCCCTGCGACGACGGCGGCGGAGGCCGCCGAACGAACCGTCGGCCGCCGGCGGCGCCGTACTCCCGCAGGGGCCACTAGCACCCGCACTCGCACCTGCACCCGCACCCGCACCCGCACCCGAAAAGCTACAGCTCCGCGCAGTACAGGCGGTGTGCCGGCAGGTGTTCGGCTTCCGCCTGGCCATGATCGCCCTCGCCGCCCCCGCGGCCCTGGTCAACGCCGCCCCCGGCATCGGCGTCCGCCTGGTGGGCGCTGCGGTGGTCGTCACCTTCATGGCGTCGTACGTCCTGTTCCGCGACTGGGAACGCTTCGGCCCCCTCCTCCTGCGCCATCCCACCCTGCTGGCGGTGGACACCCTCCTCGGCTCCCTGCTCCTGATCTCGGCCGGCCCGGACACCACACTCGCGTACGTGAGCGTCTGCACACCCCTGCTCGCCGGCCTGCTCTACAGCTGGCGGGGAGCGGCGTGCTTCGCCTCTCTCCAGTCCCTGATCCTGCTCCTGGTCCACACCACGCTGAAGGCGCGGCAACAGGTGGACCCGGCCGAGTCGTTGCTTCTCCCCGGACTCTGCGTCATCACAGGTGCCGTGGGCTCGACCCTGCGCAACCTGATGCTCCGCTTCGGCGCGGCCACCCAGGCCCTGACGGCGGTCCAGGCCCGCCTGGCCGTGACCGAGGCGGTGAACGCCGAACGGGCCCGCCTGGCCCGGGAGATGCACGACTCGGTGACCAAGACCCTGTACGGCGTGGCCCTCGCCGCGGACGGACTGGCGGCGTCGGCGTCGTCCGCCGACCGCGGGGACCCCGCCGTCCTCCGCGAAAAGGCGGAACTGGTGGCCCGCTCGGCCCGCAGGGCGGCGGCCGAGGCCCGCGAACTCCTCACCGACCTGCGCCGCGAGAGCGACCCCGCCCACGGCACCGACGTACTCGCGGAACTCACCACCCGCACCCGGGACTTCACCGCCCGCACGGGCATCCCGGCGACCTGCCACGCCCCAGCCCCCCACGAACTGCCGCCGATCCCCCCGGCGGTGGCCCGGCAGCTCCTCACGATCGCCTCGGAGGCGATGGAGAACGCCCACCGCCACGGCTCTCCCACCCACGTGAAGGTCACCGCGGCGGTGGACAGCGGCCTCCTCCGCCTGACCGTCCACGACGACGGCCGCGGCCTGCCGCCCGACACCACCCTGGACCACCTCCGCCGCACGGGCCACTTCGGAGTGATCGGCATGGCCGAACGGGCCGAGTCGGTGGGCGCCCGCTTCCGTATCGGCCGGGGCGACCATCCCGAGGGCACGGAGGTCCGCGTGGAACTACCGTTGGCGGCCCTGGCCCCCGCACCGCCCGACCACCCCCACTCCCAGGACGCATGAGAGGAGGCACCCGATGCCGCCGAACCCGAACGCACCGCTCCGCATCGTGGTCGCCGACGACAACCCGGTGGTCCGGGCGGGCCTGACCGCCCTGCTCTCCGGCCGCGAGGACACCACGGTGGTCGCCGAGGCCGCCAACGGCCGCGAGGCCTGCGACGCGGCCCGCCGGCACCGGCCCGACGTCGTCCTCCTCGACGTCCGCATGCCCGAGGTGGACGGCCTCGCGGCCCTGCCCCACCTGGTGCCGCTGGCCCCGGTCATCATGCTCACCTACAGCCACGAGCCGGAGACGGTCCGGGAAGCGGTACGACTGGGGGCGAGCGGCTACCTGGTCCACGGCGAGTTCACCGTGGCGCAACTGAGCACGGCGGTACGGGACATCAGGGCGGGCAGGGAGCACTTCACGCCGACGGCGGCGGGGGCGCTGGCCGCGACGCGGCTGCCCCGGTACCACGCGACTGCACACACCCCCGTCAAACTTCCCGCGATCCCAAGCCAAATGGGGGCCCAAAGACTTTCGCAAGTGCAATCATCTGTGGGACAGTCAACTAGGTCGCGGTTCCGACTGAGCACGAGGGAGGCGGAGATCATGGACCTCATCGCAACCGGCATGAACAACCAGCAGATCGCCGCCACCTGCTTCATCAGCGAGAAGACGGTCAAGAACCACATCAACCGCATCTTCGCCAAACTCCACAGCACCAGCCGCTCCCAGGCGGCCGCCAAGTGGCTGGGGGTGGCGTGAGATGTCCCGGGATTGGGCCCTGGGGCCCTTTGCCGAGCGGGGGGATCGGCCGTACGGTGCCGTGGTCGGCAGCGAACCCGGAGGGGAACACCATGAGCGACCTGATGCTGAAGACGGCCGTGGCGACCAAGGTTCGCGTCAACAGCTGGAAGAACACGACCGCCGAGGCACTGCGACGCCGGGCGGGCGACCGGGGGCAGACGGCGGTCGAGTATCTGGGGATCATCGCCGTGGTGGTGGCGATCGTGCTGGCGATTACGGGCACGGACATCGGCAAGACGATCCTCGACAAGATCAAGGCGAAGATCACCGAGATCACCTGACGCGTTCGCGCAAGTACGGCGATGCAGGGCAGGCCTTCCCCATCTACATCACGGTGGTGGCGGGCCTGCTCTTTCTCGCGTTCGCTTACCTTGCGGTGGGTCAAGCGGCAGTGAACCGGAATGGCGCCCAGACAGCCGCCGACGCGGCGGCACTCGCAGCCGCCCAGAACGCCCGGGACCAGCTTGCGGGCAAGTGGGTTGAGGACGTGCTCGATCCGACCAAGTGGCAGGGCGACTTCGATGGGAAGGTGCCGATCGAACCCTCGTGCTGGCGGGCCGAGCAGCTTGCCGCGCGAAACGACGCTCAAGCCAGTTGTTCTTCGCCCGACCCTTTGACCTATGTGGTCAATGCGCAGACCAACAAGACCGTCGGAGACTCCGTTGTCCCTGGCACCGCGAACATAAGGTCAAAGGCGTCAGCCAAAGCCGTGATCGAGCCGCTTTGCACCTTCGAGCTCCCCGCTGAGGACGCCGATGGTGGTGCACTGCCCCGCCTCACTTGCAAGGACAACACCAGCTGGGATCTCGACCCGGACGACCTGACGGATCTCCCGGGACCCGAAGATCTCTTCGATGTCCATCTGGCCGACTGACAACCGATTGTTGAGTGAAAAGGGAAGCAGAGCGATGAGCATTCGGTTCACTGCGAGGGCCCGTAGGGGGATGGTCGCAATGACCGTTGCGGCCGGTTTGGCCATCGGGGTGGCCGGCTGTGGCGGCGGTGGCAGCGACGACAAGAAGCCGGAGACCTCTGCCTCCCCTTCGAAGGACCATGGATCCAAGCCGAGGGCCCAGGAAGGCCAGTCGGAGGAGCCGTTGGCCGAACTGCGTGGACCTGATGGCCTGACCCTCAAAGTCACGTCGGCACAGCGCGATACTGGTGGGTTCGTCACCGTCAACGGGCAACTCAAGAACGACGGCAGCAAGGACGCGGTGCTTTCGTCGCAGCTCACCGGCAATGAGACCGAGATCATGAAGAACGGTCAGTCCTTCGGGGGGGCCACGCTCGTGGACTCCAAAGGCAGGAAGCGCTATTACGTGCTTCGGGACACGGACGGACGCCCACTCACCACAACCGGTGTCCAGACGGTCAAGGCCGGTGACACGGTCCCCATCTTCATGCAGTTCCCAGCGCCTCCAACAAGCACGAACGAGGTCACCTTCCAACTGCCGACGTTCTCCTCTGCCCCCATCCAGATCTCCGGGTGAGGCCCCCGTGACCACAACCCGCCACCTCCCCCTCGCGGTGACCGCCGCCGCCCTCCTCCTGCTCGCCTCGACGACCGCTCGGGCCGACGACACCGGCCCCAGCGTCCCCCCGGGCACGGAGCCCTCCGCCTCCGCCCCGGTAAAAGTCGACCCCACCGACCCGGATCTCAAGCTCCCCGAGGGTGCGACCCTCGCCGATCCCAAGGTGCTGGACATCAAGTCGGTCGTCGAGGACCAGACCGGAGACGAGCGCCGGGAGGACACCAACGCGGACGTGAAGTTCGCCCTCCAGGCGGAGGTGCTGTTCAGCAAGGACAGCGCCAAGCTGAGCGGTGAGTCGAAGGCCCGTATCGGCGCGATCGCGGAGGAGATCAAGAAGCAGAACGCGACGCAGGTCAGGGTCTTCGGCTTCACGGACGACCTGGGTTCGTCGGCCCACGGCGACGTCCTGTCCAGGCAGCGGGCCAATGCGGTGCAAGCGGTCCTCGACCAGGACCTGAACAGCGCGGACATCACCTTCGAGGTACGCGGCTACGGCGAGCAGTACCCGATCGCCGACAACTCGACGGAGGAGGGCCGCAGGAAGAACCGTCGCGTCGAGGTCAGTTTCCCGCGCTCGGGGAGCTGACCCCGGCGGTCACCTACAGCAGGTGGTCGGCCTTCCCGGCCTTGATCTCCAGGATGAGGGTACGGAGCGCTTCGCGGCTGTCGCTGACGTAGTGCTCCTCCTGCCCGGAGACGGCGATGTAGGCGTTGCCTTGGGAGTCGGTGCCTATGCGGAAGCAGTTGTTGCCTTCGGCGCAGTAGGGGTCTTCCCAGGTGATCTCGGCCATGGCGGCACTCCTCAGAATTATCGGGGACAGTCTGGACGAGGCCGCGGGAGGCTGCCGGTTGCAAGCGGTCCTCGACCAGGACCTGAACAGCGCGGACATCACCTTCGAGGTACGCGGCTACGGCGAGCAGTACCCGATCGCCGACAACTCGACGGAGGAGGGCCGCAGGAAGAACCGTCGCGTCGAGGTCAGTTTCCCGCGCTCGGGGAGCTGACCCCGGCGGTCACCTACAGCAGGTGGTCGGCCTTCCCGGCCTTGATCTCCAGGATGAGGGTACGGAGCGCTTCGCGGCTGTCGCTGACGTAGTGCTCCTCCTGCCCGGAGACGGCGATGTAGGCGTTGCCTTGGGAGTCGGTGCCTATGCGGAAGCAGTTGTTGCCTTCGGCGCAGTAGGGGTCTTCCCAGGTGATCTCGGCCATGGCGGCACTCCTCAGAGATCGCGGATGATGGCATGGATGAAGTCACGCGAGGCTTGCGAGTCGCATGACTTGGCGTTCCACCAGTCGATGTGAGCACGGTACTTCGTGAGTTGGGCGTCGGCATGGGTGAACTCTCCTCCATGGGCCGAATCCAGCTGGACCGTGTCCAGTCGGGGCACCACCCCGCTCGCGTACAGCACAGCGTGACCTGCTCCTGGGAAGGCGCCGGCCCCGACGGGCAGAACACGTACGTCGACGTTCACGCGATCGGACATTTCGCACACGTGCTGGAGTTGCTCACGGGTCGTTCGCAGTCCTCCGAACTGCATGCGCAGTGCCCACTCGTGCACGTAGGCGATGTACTCGACCGGCATCGGGCGCTCCAGCACCTGCTGCCTCTGCAGGCGCTGTGCCACGCGCAGTTCGATCTCCGACTCGGGCAACGATGGAATCGCGGAGTCGAAGATGGCGCGGGCGTACCCGCTCAGCTGTAGCAGTCCGGGTACGTGCACGGTCTGCAGGGTTTCCAGCCGGGTGGCGAACCACTCCAACTCCGCGACGTCCAGAAGCCCTTGGGGCAAGACACCCCGGTACTGATCCCACCAGTGCCGTTCGCGGGAGTCCGCCAGGGCGACCAGACCCTCGATGTATGCCTGATCCCCGCAGTCGTAGTTGCTGGCGAGTATCCGAATGCGTTCGGGTGAGGTGGCCCGGATCCCGGCCTCCATGTTCGACACCTTGGTGCGATCCAACCCGAGCAGGCCAGCGGCGTACTCGGTGGTCCTGCCCGCGGCGAGCCGCATTTTCCGCAGCTCGGCGCCCAGACGCCGCTGACGCTCAGTCGGTGTGGGCCGTGTCGGCATCGGCACCTTCCTTCCCGGTCGATCGGGCCAGTCTGCCTGCGCGTGGATTGCCCGACCAACACGATAGTGGCAATTGCCGCGAATAAGTGGCACACGTGCCACTGGGGTCCTCTACATTCAGTGACGGGTCGACTGCGACCCGGCGCCACCCGGAAGCGCATCGCGCGAGCCTGCCCGCAACCTCCTGCCCTGGGAGGGGCGGGCCGCGTCAGGGAGACAGGCCACCGATCGGGGCGTCAATCCAATTGACCACAAGGGAGTTCCCGCCATGCCCGCGAACGTGACGTCCTGCCTGCCCCCGCCCTCCGAAGCCCTCTCCCCGACGCCCTCCACCCCCGAATCCCTCGCCTACAGCCTCACTCTCCCCGCCGCCCCGCAGACGGCCGCGATCGCCAGGACGGCGGTACGGACGATCCTCCAGGTGCACGGCCTCGGCGACGTGACCGACCCCGCCGTACAGGTGGTGAGCGAACTGACCGCGTGCGCCTGCCGCTTCACCCCGTCCACCGAGATCTACGTTTCCCTGCGCTACCGCGACGCCGCCCTTCGCGTGATCCTCTACGACGGCCATCCCCGCCACACCCACCCCCGTCTCGCCGCCGCATGCGACACCCGCCGCCGGGCGGCACTGCGGGTGGTCGCCTGCGTGGTCAGGGCCTGCGGAGGCGACTGGGGCTTCGGCGAGGCCCGCGAACCGGGCGGCGGCACGCGTATGTGGGCGGTACTGCCCCGCACCACAGCGCGCGCCTATCTGAGGAGCTGATGCGCGGCGATTGGCAGATATGGACCACGCTGTGACCTCCGCACCTGCGGATTCACTCTCCGGGCCTGTCCCATATCTGCCAATAACGCGGCTACCGGCAGGTCAGCGGCCTCCTTCGGCCTCGGCCTCGGCCGCCACCCGCACCTCCACCCGCACCCCCACCCGCACACCCCACCCCGCCATCGCCCCCGCCTCCGCCTCCAGCACATGACGGGCGCGGAGCCGGGGCAGGCCCAGGCGGCCGGGGCGCATGGTGCGGACGGCGATGACGGTGAGCCGGCGGTCGAGGTAGGCGACGTCGATGGGCATCCGCATGCGGAAGGTGTGCACGCCGCCGGCCGGCGAGAGCAGCATCGCCCCGTCCAGGGAGTCCCGCCCGAGCAGTCCCTTCGTACGGGCGCGGTAGGAGGCCGCGATCTCCAAGGGGACGGCTGCACCGGCCGATCCGCCGTCCCCCGGAACCGTGAGCCTGCCCCGCCCGTTCCGCCACCGTCCCATGCCGCCGACCGTACCCAAAAGGAGTTGTGACTCATGCCGACGGCGGGTTACGAAGGTGGCATGACCGTACTCGGCGCCGTGTTCCGTCCCCAACTCCCTCCGGAACGACTTCGATCGGTGGCCCGCCTCGCGGACGCCTCCGGTCTGGAGGAACTCTGGCTGTGGGAGGACTGCTTCCTGGAGGGCGGGATCTCCACGGCCGCCGCCGCGCTGGCCTGGACCGAGCGGGTGCGGGTCGGCGTCGGACTGCTGCCCGTGCCGCTCCGGAACGTGGCCGTCACCGCGATGGAGGCAGCCGCGCTGCACCGGATGTTCCCCGGGCGGGCGATCCTCGGCGTCGGCCACGGCGTGCAGGACTGGATGGGCCAGGTCGGCGCCCGCGCCGGGTCGCCGCTGACCCTGCTGAGGGAGCATCTCGAGGCGCTACGGGGCCTGTTGAACGGGCAGCGGCTCACCGTCGACGGCCGGTACGTGAAGCTCCACGACGTCGCTCTCGACTGGCCGCCGGACGGTGCCGTCGAGGTCCTCGCCGGCGGCACCGGGCCCCGTACGCTGCGGCTGACCGGTGAGGCCGCCGACGGGACGATCCTCACGGCCGCCACGCCGCCGGACGGTGTGCGCGAGGCACGCCGGCTCATCGAGGAGGGACGGCGGACGGCGGGACGTACCGGGACGCACAAGGTGGTCGTGTACCTCCTCACGGCCACCGGGGCGGGCGCCGCGGACCGGCTCCGTGCCGAACTCGTCGCCGAGGGCATGGGATCCGTCCCGGGGCTCGGGGTCGCCGGAGACGCGGCCGCCGTGGCGGAGGCCGTGCAGCGGCTCGCGGACGCGGGAGCCGACACGGTGGTCCTCCAGCCGACGGGGGACGAGCCCGATCCCGAAGGGTTCGTACGGTTCACCGCCGAGGAGGTCAGGCCCCTCCTGCCGTAGCGCGGCAGCGCGGCAGCACGGCGACCGTTGTCAGTGGCGGCTGCCACACTCGCCACCGTGACGCAGCAGCAGGACGACCGCCGTGCCGACGTACGCCTCCGTGAAGTCGTCGACGACGATCTCCCACTCTTCCTCGTCTACGAGCACGAACCGGAAGCCGTCCGGCGGTCGAGGTTCGCTCCCCGGCCGCGGGAGAGGTTCCTGACGCACTGGAGGGAGCGGGTCCTGGGGGACCCCGGCAACCTGGTGCGGACCGTCACCGTGGACGGCGAGGTGGCCGGGAACGTCGTGTCCTGGTGGGAGGACGACCGCCGCTTCCTCGGGTACTGGCTCGGGCGGCCGTACTGGGGCAGGGGCGTCGGTAGCCGGGCCCTGACGCTCTTTCTCCTTCAGGAGCCGGCGCGGCCGTTGTACGCCGATCCCTTCTCGGGGAACACCGCCTCCGTCCGCCTCCTGGAGAAGCACGGGTTCGCACGCGAGGGCACGCTGCGGCACGGCGAGGACGAGCACGTACTGCTCGTGCTTCGCGAGGCGGCCGGCGGCGGGAAAATCAGCGGCGCCCGCTGACCCCAGGCTGCGACGATCAGCGCATGGCAGAGAACCGCACGTCGGAGAACCGCACGTCGGAGAACCGCACGTCGGAAAGGCGCACGTTCGAGGATCTGGTCGCCGAGGGTGCCGCCGTGCCCACCGAGGGCTGGGACTTCTCCTGGTTCGAGGGGCGGGCCACCGAGGCGCGGCCCTCGTGGGGGTACGCCCGCGCGGCCGGGCAGCGGTTGGCCGGTGCCACGGCAGCGCTCGACGTCCAGACCGGGGGTGGGGAAGTGCTCGACTTCGCCCTGGGTACGGCGGCTCCCGCCCGGCCGGCGCTGGTCGCCGCGACCGAGGGCTGGCCGCCGAACGTCGCCAGGGCGACCGCCCTGCTGCGGCCACGGGGCGTCGTGGTGGTCGCCGTGCCGGAGGACGCGCCGCTGCCCTTCGCCGACGGGGCCTTCGACCTGGTGCTCAGCCGGCACCCCGTGCGGCCCGTGTGGCGGGAGATCGCCCGCGTACTGCGACCGGGCGGGGCGTACTTCGCCCAGCACGTGGGCCCGCGCAGTGTCTTCGAACTGGTGGAGCACTTCCTCGGGCCGCGGCCGGACGAGGTGCGCGGCGGCCGGCATCCCGAACGGGAGCGGGCCGAGGCCGAGGCGGCGGGGCTGGAGGTCGTCGGGCTGCGGGCCGAGCGGCTGAGGGTGGAGTTCCACGACATCGCCGCCGTCGTCCACTTCCTGCGCAAGGTGATCTGGATGGTGCCCGGTTTCACCGTCGAGGCGTACGCGTCCCGGCTGCGCGACCTGCACGAGCGGATCGAGGCCGAGGGTTCCTTCGTCGCGCACAGTACCCGGCATCTCTTCGACGCCCGGAGACCGGCGGAGTAGCAAATCGGGTGATGCGGACGTAGAGAGATGAATTACTCGGGGTTCGTCCTCCATGTCCCCGGAGTTTCCGCATCGTTATCCCTGGAGGCTCGCATGAGCGCCGCGGCTCGCGTAAGTTCAGACCAAGGTAATTCGCGCAAGCAAAGCGGCGTGGGTGGTACCGCGCAGTGGAGGGGGCTGCGCGGTGCCGGAATCCGGCCGGTGTGCGCGTCAAGCGGCCGTTCGCGACCGGATCGCCCGTCGGAGGGATACGGGGGTCGGCCGACCGGGTGGACCTGCAAGGGGGGTGGATCCTCGTGATCCCTCCCCGTACGGGCCTTTTGCCTGGGAATCTGCCGTGTTCGGGTCGCGCGAACCCCTTGAATGAAGCATTCCGGTCTCACCGCCGCGTCGTCGGGCAACTCCGGAGAGTAGTTGTCCCGCGCTGATGCACGCATCCGCCCTCACGAAGGGTTATGGTGGAACCCCCCCCCTCGGGCCGGTCCGTCTCCCCCCCACGGACCGGCCCGTTTTTTCTCGGTCCGCGGATCCGGCCGGGTCCGTGCCCAACTGGCCGCCCGGGTCGTGGAATCCCGAGCCAGAGCGCCGCAGGGGTAGGCTTCGCCCGCGGGGACCGCCATACCGGAGGGGCTGACAATCACGTGAACCTGCGCGACAGGCTGCGCGGCCTGCTGGTCAGGCTGTACGCACGCCGGGTGGAAGGCCACCTGGACCACGCTCAGGTGCCCAAGCACATCGGCGTCATCATGGACGGCAACCGCCGGTGGGCGAAGGCCGCCGGCTCCAGCACCGTCCATGGACACCGGGCCGGTGCCGACAAGATCGAGGAGTTCCTCGGCTGGTGCACCGAGACGGACGTCGAGGTCGTCACGCTGTGGCTGCTGTCCACGGACAACCTCGACCGGCCCAAGGAGGAGCTCGTCCCGCTCCTCGGCATCATCGAGGACGTCGTGCGCACCCTGGCCGCCGACGGCCGCTGGCGGGTGCACCACGTGGGCACGCCCGACATCCTGCCCTCCCAGATGCAGACGGCGCTGAAGGAGGCCGAGGAGGCGACCGCGCACGTCGACGGGATACTGGTCAACGTCGCCATCGGCTACGGCGGCCGCCAGGAGATCGCCGACGCGGTCCGCTCGATGCTCCACGACGCCCGGGACAAGGGGGTCTCCCTGGAGGACCTCGCGGAGTCCGTCGACGTGGACATGATCGGCCGCCACCTGTACACCGGCGCCCAGCCCGACCCCGATCTGGTGATCCGTACCAGCGGTGAGCAGCGGCTGTCCGGATTCATGCTGTGGCAGACGGCCCACTCGGAGTACTACTTCTGCGAGGTCTTCTGGCCGGCCTTCCGCAAGGTCGACTTCCTGCGCGCCCTGCGCGACTACGCCGCACGTCACCGGCGTTTCGGCGGCTGAGCGGCGCGGACCCGACCCCCGGGACGTACCCCAGGGGGAAAGCGCTCGTATACCCCATTTCAGGCGGGTGTAACAAGGAGTTCACCGGCGCGCTGTCTCCTGCATCTGCATGGCGCCGCTTGTTCGAGGGCATAAGCCATGCAGGTCGACACCCGAACCACGGGCGTCGCATCTCAGCGGACGGCACGGGGCCGTCCGCCCGGGAGGCCCTTTGCACCAGCCCGACCGTGCGGTCCCTGCACGGAAGCAGCCGCGGAGGACCGGTTCTCGGCCCGCCGCGCGCGGGGCCGTCCACCGGCCCGACTGGTTCCCGCCCACCCGGCCCAGTCTCCTTCTCGTCGCTCCCCGACCTCATCCGAGGGGGTACGTCCTTCCGTGGTGACCAGCACAAAGCGCCACAAGCCCGACCGGCGCACCTATGTTCTCGACACCAGCGTCCTGCTGGCCGACCCGAACGCCCTGACCCGCTTCGAGGAGCACGAGGTCGTGCTCCCCATCGTCGTGGTGACGGAGCTGGAGGCGAAGCGGCACCATCCCGAACTCGGCTACTTCGCCCGGCAGGCCCTGCGCCTGCTCGACGACTACCGGGTGAAGTACGGTCGCCTCGACGCCCCCATCCCGATCGGGGAACTCGGCGGCACGATCCGTGTCGAGCTCAACCACTCGGACCCCAGCGTGCTGCCCAGCGGCTACCGCCTGGGGGACAACGACTCCCGCATCCTCGCGGTCGCCCGCAACCTGCAGGCCGAGGGGTTCGACGTCACCGTCGTGTCGAAGGACCTGCCCCTGAGGATCAAGGCGTCGTCCGTGGGACTCCTGGCCGAGGAGTACCGGGCGGAGCTCGCCATCACGGACTCCTCCGGCTGGACCGGGATGTCCGAACTGACGCTGTCCGCCGAACAGGTGGACATCCTCTTCGAGGAAGGCCATGTGTACGTGCCGGAGGCCGCCGGCCTCCCGGTGCACACCGGCCTGATGATCCAGTCGGAGCGCGGCAAGGCGCTCGGCCGGGTCACCGCCGAGGGGAACGTCCGGGTGGTGCGCGGCGACCGGGAGGCGTTCGGCATCAAGGGCCGCAGCGCCGAGCAGCGGATCGCGCTCGACCTGCTCCTCGACCCGGACGTCGGGATCGTCTCGATGGGCGGCCGGGCCGGCACGGGCAAGTCGGCGCTGGCGCTGTGCGCGGGCCTGGAGGCGGTCCTGGAGCGCCGCCAGCACCAGAAGGTGATGGTCTTCCGCCCGCTGTACGCGGTCGGCGGACAGGAGCTCGGCTATCTGCCCGGCTCCGAGGCGGAGAAGATGAGCCCCTGGGCCCAGGCGGTCTTCGACACCCTCTCCGCGGTCACCAGCCGCGAGGTCATCGAGGAGGTCACCGCGCGCGGGATGCTGGAGGTCCTGCCGCTCACCCACATCCGCGGCCGTTCACTTCACGACGCGTTCGTGATCGTGGACGAGGCCCAGTCGCTGGAACGGAACGTCCTGCTGACCGTTCTGTCCCGGATCGGCGCCAATTCACGGGTGGTTCTGACCCATGACGTGGCGCAGAGGGACAATCTGCGCGTGGGTCGCTACGACGGTGTGGTCGCCGTGGTGGAGAAGCTGAAGGGGCATCCGCTCTTCGCGCACGTCACGCTGACGCGGTCCGAGAGGTCCCAGATCGCCGCACTTGTGACCGAAATGCTCGAGGACGGGCACATCTGAGCCAAGTGTCCAACTGAGACGTTTCGACAGCCAGTTGGCGCCGTCCGGTAAAGGCCGAGAGCCTAGCCGGGCGGCGCCTTCGTGCGTGGCCTTTCGCGGAAATCCCCAGGGTCAAACCGGATGTGAGCTTTCACACGCAACTCGGAATTGCCACCCGGCGTCCGGTTACGGCAGAGTCTCCTTCCTGTCAGGCCCCGCATACGACACACGTGTACCCCCAGCGGTACGGCATTACGTGAGCACCACCCACCAACTCCATACCGACAGTCGTATGCCGCCCGAGCACCACACGGCTCTCCTCCGGGAGTCGCCCTCCGGGCCCGTGCCTCCCGTGACCCCGCAGTTGGGAGGCCAGCGTTCAGGGGCACGATTGCGTCCGCCAGGGTCACCGAAGCGGACGGTGCTGGAAGGAAACCGTGTGAGCCGGATTTCGGTCCGGGGATTCGCAGTGGCCTCGGCCACCGCGGTCACCGCCGTCGGAAGCGTCGTCGGAGTTGCCTCGGGCAGCGTCGCGCAGAACAACGACGCCGAGGCGACGGCTGCCGACACCACGCTCCTGGCGGACATCCCCGCGGGCCAGCAGGCCCAGGTGCAGACCGCGTCCCTGACGCAACAGGCCGACGCACAGGCCATCGCCGCCGACACGAGCGCCAAGAAGGACGCCGAGGAAGCGGCCCGCAAGGCCGCCGCCGACACGGCGATCCAGAAGAAGGCGGCCGCCGAGAAGGCGGCCGAGCTGGCCAAGGAACGTGCCAAGGCGAAGGAAGCGGCCAGCCGCGACGCCGTCCGCACCGAGTCCGCCACCGGCAGCTTCCCCGTGCAGAGCTCCTACACCGTCGCGCAGGTCCAGGCGATGGCGCGGCAGATCGTGGGAGCCGGGCAGTTCCAGTGCTTCAGCAACATCGTGCAGCACGAGTCCACCTGGAACTACCGCGCGGTCAACCCCTCCTCCGGCGCCTACGGCCTCGTCCAGGCCCTGCCCGGCTCGAAGATGTCCTCCGTGGGCGCCGACTGGCAGACCAACCCGGCCACGCAGATCAAGTGGGGCCTGAAGTACATGAACGAGCGCTACGGCAGCCCCTGTGACGCCTGGGCCTACTGGCAGGCCAACGGCAACTACTGATCCGGTCCACGCCGGCTCCGGTGCCTTCCGCACCGCTCTCAACCCCGCGCAGCCCCTCGCCGTCCTACGGTGAGGGGCTTTCGCCCTGTACGGTCGGACGCGACGACTCCGGGGGAGTGGTGGGGAGAAGCGGGGGAAGAGGACGGATCATGTCACGAGTGCCAGGGTGGCTCGGTCGGCTCGGAGCCGGACTGACCGAGATGGGTGAGCGGTTGGACGAGCGCAGGGCCGAAGTGGAGAAGGAGCGCGCCGGCTCCGAGACGTCCGCGTCCGAGGCCGAACCGCCCACCGTCGACTACCGGGCGCCGGTCGTCGTCCCGGTCCGCCCCGACCCCGCGCAGGCGGTGCCCTGGGGCGTGCGAGTCGCGGCCGAGGCCGGCTGGCGGCTGCTGATCCTCGCGGGCACGCTCTGGGTGCTCATGCGGGTCATCAGCGCCGTACAGCTGGTGGTGCTCGCCTTCGCCACCGCGCTGCTCATCACCGCGCTGCTGCAGCCCACGGTGGCCCGGCTGCGGCGCTGGGGGCTGCCGCGCGGTCCGGCCACCGCGCTCACCGCGGTCCTCGGCTTCGTCATCATGGGGCTGATCGGATGGTTCGTCACCTGGCAGGTGATGGAGAACATCGACAACCTCTCCGACCAGATCCAGGACGGCATCGACGAGCTGCGCAAGTGGCTGCTGCACAGCCCCTTCCACGTCACCGACAAGCAGATCAACCAGATCGCCAAGAACCTGCGGGAGGCGATCGGGGCGAACACCGACCAGATCACGTCGGCGGGCCTGGAGGGCGTCACGGTGGTCGTGGAGGCCCTCACGGGCATCCTGCTGACCGTCTTCTGCACCCTCTTCCTGCTCTACGACGGCCGGCGCATCTGGGAGTGGACCCTGAAGCTGGTGCCGGCCGCGGCGCGGCCCGGGGTGGCCGGGGCGGGCCCGCGTGCCTGGGGCACGCTCACCGCGTACGTCCGCGGCACGGTGATCGTCGCGCTGATCGACGCCATCTTCATCGGCCTCGGCATCTACTTCCTCAACGTCCCGATGGCCGTGCCGCTCGCCGTCTTCATCTTCCTCTTCGCCTTCATCCCGCTGGTCGGAGCGGTGGCCTCCGGCGCGCTGGCGGTCGTGGTCGCGCTGGTCACCCAGGGCGTGTTCACCGCGGTGATGACACTGGCGGTGGTACTGGCGGTCCAGCAGATCGAGGGCCACATCCTCCAACCGTTCATCCTGGGCCGCGCGGTGCGGGTCCATCCGCTCGCGGTCGTGCTGTCCGTCACCGCCGGCGGGATGATCGCCGGGATCGGCGGAGCGGTGGTCGCCGTGCCGCTGGTGGCGGTCACCAACACCGCGGTCGGCTACCTCCGGTCGTACTCCCAGGAACAGGCCCGCCGGCTCGCCGCCGCGCAGGCCCAGGCAGAGCCGGAGGAGCCCGCTCAGGAGGCGCCGGTTTCCTAGGCCGGCGGATCGGCTCGGTTTGGCGTCGCCCGGTCCGTCCGGCTTCGCCCGGTCCGTCCGGCGTCGCCTGGTCCGGCGGGCGGCCGGGGAGACGCCGAGGGCCCCGCCCACCGCGAGGTGAACGGGGCCCGGCCGGGAGCGGCTCACTCGGCGAGCAGCGCCTCGGCGTCCAGGGTCACGCCGACCGCCTGGACCACGGAGGCGATCTTGAACGCCTCCTGGACGACCTCACGGTCGAGGCCCGCCTTGCGGAGCACCTGCTCGTGCGAGTCGAGGCACATGCCGCAGCCGTTGATGGCGGAGACCGCGAACGACCACAGCTCGAAGTCGACCTTGTCGACACCGGGGTTGCCGATGACGTTCATCCGCAGGCCCGCGCGCAGGGTGCCGTACTCGTGGTCCGACAGCAGGTGCCGCGTGCGGTAGAAGACGTTGTTCATCGCCATCACGGCGGCGGCCGACTTCGCGGCCGTGTACGCCTCCGGCGTCAGGTTCGCCTTCGCCTCGGGCGCCAGCTCGCGCAGCACGACGGGGGAGCGGGAGGCGATCGCCGTCGCCAGCACCGTGCCCCACAGCTGTTGCGCCGGCAGCTCGGAGTTGCCGATGACCGAACCGAGGTTGAGCTTCAGGTCCTTGGCGTAGTCCGGGATCCGGGACTTCAGGGAGTCGAGCGACATGTCAGGTCACTCCCCGGCCAGCAGCTTGACCGGGTCGAGCGTCTCGTCGCCCTGGCTCCAGTTGCACGGGCAGAGCTCGTCCGTCTGCAGCGCGTCCAGCACCCGCAGCACCTCCTTGGGGTTACGGCCGACCGAGCCCGCCGTGACCATGGAGAACTGGATCTCGTTGTTCTGGTCCACGATGAACACCGCGCGCTTGGCGAAGCCGTCCTCGTCCTCGATGCCGAGGTCCCGCATCAGCTCGTGCTTGGAGTCGGCCATCATCGGGAACGGCAGGTCGCGCAGGTCGTCGTGGTCCTTGCGCCAGGCGTGGTGGACGAACTCGGAGTCGCCGGAGAAGCCGAGCACCTGGGCGTCGCGGTCGGCGAACTCCTCGTTCAGCTTGCCGAAGGCGGCGATCTCGGTCGGGCACACGAAGGTGAAGTCCTTGGGCCAGGCGAAGATCACCTTCCACTTGCCGTCATAGGTCTTGTGGTCGATCTTCTCGAACTCCCTGCCCTTCTCCAGCGATACGCAGGCGGTCAGTTCGAACTCGGGGAACTTGTCACCGACAGTGAGCACACGCTCTCCTTGCAGCGAAGAAACACCCGGATTGCGGGTGTTTCCCATGGGTTGGGCGATCTCGATGTTGGCACAGAGTGCATTGATCCGGGAAATAGCTACACTCGGTCGGGTTGATCGGAGGCGGCTATCAGTGACCATGAACAGCGGTAGACGGCGTCAGCCCAGCCTGTCCCAGCTGCGGGCGTTCGCCGCCGTGGCCGAGCACCTGCACTTCCGGGACGCGGCGGCCGCCATCGGCATGAGCCAGCCCGCGCTGTCGGGGGCGGTGTCCTCCCTCGAGGAGGCCCTCGGGGTCACGCTCCTCGAGCGTACGACCCGCAAGGTGCTGCTCTCGCCCGCCGGTGAGCGTCTGGCCGTACGGGCCAAGGCGGTGCTCGACGAGGTCGGGGCGCTGCTGGAGGAGGCCGAGGCGGTCCGGGCACCGTTCACCGGAGCGCTGCGGCTGGGGGTCATACCCACCGTCGCCCCCTACCTGCTGCCCACCGTCCTGAACCTGGTCCACGACCGCTACCCGCACCTCGACCTCCAGGTGCACGAGGAGCAGACCGCCGGCCTCATCGAGGGGCTGACCAGTGGGCGCCTCGACCTGCTGCTGCTCGCCGTACCCCTCGGCGTCCCGGGGGTCGTCGAACTCCCCCTCTTCGACGAGGACTTCGTGCTCGTCACGCCGTTCGACCACTGGCTCGGCGGCCGCGAGGGCATCCCGCGCGAGGCCCTGAAGGAGCTCAACCTGCTGCTCCTGGACGAGGGTCACTGCCTGCGCGACCAGGCGCTCGACATCTGCCGGGAGGCCGGACGGGAGGACGCCCCGGTCACCACCACGGCGGCGGGCCTGTCCACCCTGGTCCAGCTCGTCGCCGGCGGTCTCGGCTGCACCCTGCTCCCGCGTACCGCCCTCAAGGTCGAGGCGACCCGCAGCAACCAGCTCCTCACCGGCTCCTTCGCCGAGCCCGCCCCGAGCCGCCGCGTCGCCCTCGCCATGCGTGCCGGCGCGGCCCGCGGCGCCGAGTACCAGGAGCTGGCGGCCGCACTGCGCGAGGCGATGCGGCCGCTTCCCGTGCGGGTCCTGCCGGGGGACTAGGCGCGCGGTTCCGGGTGGTCGGTTCGCCGACCGCCGCGGCCGTCGGGTCCGTACCACGACGTCCGCCGGCGCGTGAAACGACGCAACAGATTCCTCAAATTATTATCATATTCACTACAGATGCTTTTTCTCTCTGTTTTTCACTCCTTTCAGGGTGTGTCTCTCTTTCGCTTCAATTGCTGCATCGAGTAGCGGACCCTCACCTCGCTACGTGCGGACGGCTCTTCCCCATCCGCGCTCCGCGGCCAGGAACTCGGAGCTGTCCGGCCTGCCTTGGGCGAGCTGACCTCCGCCTCGGGAACACCCGCAAGGAGGCACACCATGGCACCACCGAGGATCTCCGTCATCACTCCCTCCACGGCACCCCCGGGCACCACCGTCCAGATCACCGGTTCCGGACTCGCCGGTGCGACCGCCGTGAAGTTCGGCTCCACCGACGCCACCGGCTTCACCGTGCTCGACGGCTCGGTGATCCGCGCCGTCGTCCCGCCCGGTACCGGTACGGTCCTGGTCACCGTGGTGACGCCCAACGGCACCAGCAACGGCCTCGCGTTCACCTACGCGACGACGGCGCCGACCATCGCGAGCATCGCCCCGTCGTCCGGATCGAGTACGGGCGGCAACACCGTCCAGATCGCCGGTTCCGGTTTCGCCGGTGCGACCGCGGTGAAGTTCGGCTCCACCGACGCCACCGGCTTCACCGTGGTCGGCGACAACGTGATCCGCGCCGTCGCCCCGCCCGGCACCGGCACGGTCCTGGTCACCGTGGTGACACCCCACGGCACCAGCAACGCCGTCGCCTACACCTACGCCGGGTCGACCACCGGCGGAACCATCGCGAGCATCGTCCCGTCGTCCGGGCCGAGTACGGGCGGCAACACCGTCCAGATCGCCGGTTCCGGTTTCACCGATGCGACCGCCGTGAAGTTCGGCTCCACCGACGCCACCGGCTTCACCGTGGTCGGCGACAACGTGATCCGCGCCGTCGCCCCGCCCGGCACCGGTACGGTCCTCGTCACCGTGGTGACACCCGCCGGCACCAGCAACGGCGTCGCCTACACCTACACGACGGTACGAGCGACCGTCACGGCCGTCGTCCCGTCGACCGGCCCGAGTACGGGCGGCAACACCGTCCAGATCGCGGGCTCCGGTTTCACCGATGCGACCGCCGTGAAGTTCGGCTCCACCGACGCCACCGGCTTCACCGTGGTCGGCGACAACACGATCCGCGCCGTCGTCCCCGCCGGCACCGGCACGGTCCTGGTCACCGTGGTGACACCCGCCGGCACCAGCAACGGCGCCGCCTACACGTACGCCCCCGCGCCGACGACCACGGCCCTGACCGATCTCCCTGATCCGTCCGTGGTGGGTGAGCCGGTCACGTTCACGGCTACCGTCACGCCGGTTCCCCCCGCTACGGGGGTGCCCACCGGCACGGTGCTCTTCAGGTTCGGTGACGGCAACACGGCCGCCGTCGCCCTCTCCGGCGGGGTGGCGACCACGACGCACGTCTACACCACGGCCTCCGGCGCGCCGATCCCGATCAGCGCGACGTACGCGCCGGACACGAACACCTTCGCCGGTTCCACCTCACCGGCGGCCACCCACACCGTGAACATCAGCTGGTCGGCACTGGTCGATCAGACGGTCCCCGCCACCGGCACGTTCAGCCTTCGGGGCGTCGCGGTATCGAGCGACGGCACAGCCGTCTACACCACCTGGATCCAGTCGAGTCCGACGAACAGGAGGGTCAGGAAGTACTCGACGGCCGCTCCGGACACCCTGCTGGCCTCGTTCACCCTTCCGGCGAGCGCCATCGACCCGGTCAACTGCCCCGCCGGACGCGAGCAGGCCAAGTCGATCGCGACCGATGACCGGGGCTATGTCTACATCGGCTCAGGTGACCGTGACATCGCCTGCGGCGGCCCGGGAGACGTCGACCGGCCCTACGTCCTCGCCCTCGACAGCTCGCTGACGCCCGTCAGCGGGAGGGTGCAGACCTCCGACGCCGCGACCGAGGACAAACGCATCGGCGGCGCCGCCGTCCGCAAGAGCGGCAGCACGTACTACCTCTACATCTCCCGCGAGAGCGGGAGCGGCGAGGCGTACATCCAGCGGTTCGACGTGACCGATCCCACCAACCCGGTGCTCGACACCACCTTCAACGGCACGGGCACCTTCGACCTCGCCGCCCTTCCGGGATTCAGCACGGCCGGGTTCCTCCGCGGGCTGACGGTCACCCCCGACGGCACCATCTACCTCGCGAGCAACGACACGGGGAACTTCACCAACGGGACGGTCTACCGGATCGCCGGCAATCTTTCCTCGGCCACCTCCACCCCGGTGCTCGGAGCCATGGACGTCGCCCTGTTCGGCGGCAAGCTGTACGTGTCGCAGTACCTCGCGAACAACTCCCAGATCGCCGTGCTGGACGCCGCCACCCTGGCGCCGGTCGACACGCTCACGATCCCCGCGTTCCCGCACCCGAACACCGCGCTCGACACCGGCTACTCGGGGATCGACATCTCGAACACCGGCATGATCTACGTGGCGGATCAGATCTACGCCAGTGTCGCCGGCCAGGTCAGCGATCGGCTTCTCGTCTCCTCGCCGCTGCCGTAGCCCGGGCCGGCGCCGGCCGCCGGCAAGCCGTAGCGGCGTGCCTTCCGTCGGAGTGACCACCGTCCCGCCAGGACGGCGGTCACTCAGGAAGCGGCGCGTTCACCACGCGGCGGGCTGACGGCCGGTCAGGACGGCTTCACTCCGTCCGCAGCCCCTCCGGCCGCATCAGCCGCAGCAGGGGCGGCAGGCTGAGCAGGGTCACCGTGAGGACCACCGCCGCGCCCGCACCGGTCATCGACAGGACGCTCGCCCAGTCGACGCGCACCGGTGTGGCCGTCATGCGAAGCAGCACCGCGCCCAGGGCCAGGCCCACCGTGGAGGCGAGCAGCAGGCCGAGGGCGACGGGGACGGCCGTCTGCCACAGGACGGAGAGGCTCAGCGTGCGGCGCCGGGTGCCGAAGGCGACCAGCGCGGAGAGCAGCCTCTTGCGCTCGCGCAACTGCTCCAGCTGCGACACCAGCAGGCTCGCCCCGATCAGCGCCAGCACGCAGACGGCACCCACGAGCAGACCGGTGCGGATGGAGGTGAACTGCGCCGACCGCTCGCCCGCCGACCACACCAGGGCCTGCGCCGTCGGGGAGATCTCCGCGGCCGTGTTGCGCACGTACTCCTCCACGTCCGGCACGGACTCGTCCAGCGACAGGTAGACGTACGCGTACAGAGTCCCGGCCGCTCTCGCCGGCACCGCGCCGGTGGTCATCAGGATGCCGCTGCGCCGCCCGTTCGTCGGGTCCGCGACGGACCGGGCCCGCTTCATGTTCCCGGGCACGGTCCAGGCGACCTCCTTGCCCCGGTCGCCGCTGTACGACGGGTCCAGGTACAGGGTCCGGCCGGGGCGCGCGAGCTTCGACGTGGCGGCGTCGTCCTCGCCTCCCTCGAGGACGAAGACGTCACCGTCCCGGCAGGACGGCAGCGCGGCCACCTCGCGCAGGGCGGCGCAGTCGCCGACGGTGAGCTGGCTGTAGTGCTCCGCGTCCTTGCGCGTGTCCGCGAGATCGCCGCCGGCCAGGGCGGTGGCCTTGCGCACGCCCTTCGTGGCCGTGAACTTCCCGGCGGCCTCGGACAGCCGGACCCCGGCCGGCACGGACACCTGCATCTGCGCCCGCGACAGGTCGTTCGTCGACTGCTCGGTGTAGGCGCTGTCCACTCCGGAGAACAGCATCTGCAGCGCGATCGCCCCGGCCACCGCGACCGCGATGCCGTTGACCATGCGCGCCGCGGTTCCGCTGCTCAGCTGCAGCCTTCGTACGGCCAGTTGCCAGGCGACCCCGCCGGAGCCGAGCCGGTCGACGACCCTCTCCACCACCCACGGCAGCAGCGCGGTGACGCCGACCAGCAGCAGCACGACGCCGCCGGCGACCAGGTACTGGTTGAAGTCCCCGTGGTCCCTGCCCTTCCCGATCATCGGGTAGAGCATCCCGAGCCCGCCCAGCGGCAGCAGCAGCCGCCACCACAGGCGCCGGCGCGCCGGCCGTGCCGTACGGACCACGCCCAGCGGCTCGATCACCACCCCGCGCAGCGCGAACAGCGTGACCGCCACGGCCGCCGCCGGGACCGCGACCGCGACCAGCACGGCGAGCAGCGGGGAGGGGGTGAGGTAGCTGGGGAAGACGCTGAAGTCGAAGAGCTCGACGGAGCCGGCCGCCTCACGGCACATCAGGAAGAAGACCGTGCCGAGGACCAGGCCGAGCAACGCGCCCGCGAGGGCCTCGCCCGCCGCGATCCGGCGGGTCATCCGGCTGTCGGAGCCGACCAGGCGCAGCGCCGCCAGTCTGCGGTCGCGCCGCTCGCCGCCGAACCGCACGGCCGCGGCGATGAACACGGCGACCGGCATCAGCAGCACGACGAGGACGACGAGGACGAGCAGGAGCAGCACCGGGTCCATCCGCTCCTGCGACGGATTCGGTTCGCCGTAGCGGTCGATGCGGTCCACCTGGGCGTGGTCGATCCGCGCCGCGAGCCCCTTCACCCCCGCGTAGTAGGTGAGTTCCCGCGAGCCGACCAGACCGCTCTCCCCGATCGTCCCGGCGATCCGGTACGGCAGCCGCCCCCGCAGCAGCTTCCCGTCGTCGGAGGCCAGCAGCGACTTCAGCGCGGGGGAGACCACCATCTCGCCGGTGGCCGGGTACGTCTCCACGCCGGGCGGCAGCGGCGCGCGCGGCCCCTCGGGCTCCACCAGGCGCCCGCGGATCTCACTGCTCCGGAACTGGGAGTCGATGTCGGCGATGACGAGGGTGTCGTCCGCCTTGGGCAGCGTCTTCTGGTGGTACGTGTAGTCCCGCCGCGCGTCCTCGCGCTCGTGCCGCACCGCCAGGGCGTTCGGTATCGCCGTCGTCAGCAGCAGCAGCGCCACGCCGAGTCCGACGCCGATGCCGGTCAGCAGCATCCGTACCCAGCCCTCGCGTCCGCCCGCCAGGGCGAACCGGGCCCCCATGGCCAGATCCCCGAACGACTGCCGCAGCCTCATACGGCCCGCTCCATGTCCCGTGACCTGCCGTCCCGTACGACGATCTCGCGGTCGGAGTAGGCGGCCACCCGGGCCTCGTGGGTCACCAGCACGACGGCCGCGTTGGTCGACCGGGCGGCGTCCGTCAGCAGTTCCATCACGCGCTCGCCGTTGAGCGAGTCGAGCGCGCCGGTCGGCTCGTCGGCGAACAGCACCCGGGGAGCGGTGACGAGGGCGCGTGCCACGGCGACCCGCTGCCCCTGACCGCCGGAGACCTCGCCGGGCCGCTTGCCCCGGAGGTCGTCGACCTCCAGCCGTTCCATCCAGGTGAGCGCGGTCCGCTCGGCCTGCTTGCGGGGCGTGCCGTTCAGCCGCAGCGGCAGCGCCACGTTCTCCACGCAGGTCAGTTCGGGCACCAGCTGGCCGAACTGGAACACGAACCCGAACTCGCTGCGCCTGAGCGCACTGCGCTCGGCATCGCTCATCGTGGCCAGTTCCCGCCCGTCGTAGGTGATCGAGCCCGAGTCGGGCGGCACGATGCCGGCGAGGCAGTGCAGCAGCGTGGACTTGCCGGACCCCGAGGGGCCCATCACGGCGACGACCTCCCCGGCGTGGATGGAGAACTCGGCGCCGTCGAGCGCGAGGGTGGGGCCGTAGGCCTTGCGGAGGTCCTCTGCGGCGAGCAGGGAGCCGGGGGGAGGAGTCATCGGGCCACCGCCTCACGGAGCTTGTCGAGGCGCGCGGCGGTCAGCTCCAGCCAGCGCAGGTCGGCCTCGAGGTGGAACAGGGCGTGGTCGCAGATCAGCTGGTCCGCCAGATCGCCCCTGCGCTTGCGGTCGGTCAGGATCCGCATGCTGCGCAGGTGTTCGGAGCGCTGGGTGTCGAGGATGTCGGCCGCGTCGCGCTGGGTCAGCAGCGCGAGGACGACCTTGGTGTACAGCGTCGACTGGAGGTAGGGCTCCGGCTTCTCCGGCGTGGCCAGCCACTGCTCCACGTCGGTGACACCGGCGTCCGTGATCGCGTACCGCTTGCGCTCGGGCCCGCCGCCCGCCTCGATCCCGTCGACCTCGACGAGGCCGTGCTTCAGCAGTCGGGACATCGTCGAATAGACCTGGCCGTAGTGCAGCGGCCGGTCGTGACCGAACTTCTCGTCGAAGGCCCGCTTCAGGTCGTAGCCGTGTCGCGGACCGGACTCCAGGAGCCCCAGAAGGGTGTGACCGATGGACATGCCGAGCACTCTACACATGGTGTATACGCCGCATGTATACGCGGAGTGTGTAGACCGTGGCGGCTGGTACACCCCCGCAGGTGGGGCCCGATTGTCACGGTTCTGCTACACGCCGCGCTGCCGCGTCCGCTGGGGTGCCTCGGCGTGCCCGGCCCGCCGCACGGCCGCCCGTGGGGCGCGCTACGCGGCCGAGCCGTCGGGTTGCGGCCTGCGGGACGGCGGCCGGCCCGGCGCTGGCCGGTGGGCGTCCGGGGGGTGGGTCCGGTCGGTGACCGGCCACGACTGGGCCTGGGCCTCGGCGGCCGGGTCGTCGCCTGCGGGCCGGCGATGAAGGCCGGCGTCGGGTACGGCCGCGGGGGGGCCGCGGGGGCAGGCGCGGGCCCCCCCCCGGCCCGGGGCCGCGGGATTGGGCCCCGCCCCCCCCGCCCGGCTCGGCAGAGAGGGCTGGTTG